>DXIJ01000031.1 GCA_019112945.1 Candidatus Monoglobus merdigallinarum
AACTGGAAAGCTCCTATTGATTATATCAAGGCTTTTATCATTGATGGCGAAGTTTTCTAATATATTTTTGTAACACATCATTGACAAACCTACAAATTTACGGATTGCCCAAAGCTATGCCATAATAACGATCTCGTTTTCGGTGTTCATCAAATATATTTCAAGATACTGACTGCCGTTTTGATATACCGTATACGAATTGCGCCCTTTTGCGTCAAAGGAGCTCTGGCTGTATCCTGCGTTTTCTATGGCCTCGATGTATTTGTTGTAGGCGTCCATATCCATATCATAGGTATAATATGTCAGACCGTCGTCGGTGTCAGTGTCCTTGCAGGGCTTTCCGGTCACGCTCTCGAATTTCGGTATGGTGGACTTGGCATAGAACTCATACGTTCCGTCACCTGTCGGCCACTGATAGTCCGGGCTGGAAGCCGAATTTCCGTTTGCATCTGTCGGCAGCGGGTCGCTGACCGAACCGTTCTGAGAGCCGGAATTGTCCGGAACAGTATAGCCGTAGCTTCCGTTGTAGCCGCTGTCATCATCGTCGCTGTATTCATCGTAGTTTCCGTACCGGTTTCCGCCGCTGTAGCCGCCGCCGTAATTGTAACCGCCGCCGTAGTTTCCGTACGGCTGAGTTGTGTTGTATTGGCCGGAGCTGCCGCTGTTTGCGTTCCTGTGCGAATTATATGACGAAATAAGCCCGGCCGCAGCGCTGATTATCAGACAAATGACCAGCACGGCTGCCGCGCCGATGGATATCCCCAGTATGGTACTTTTGCCCCAAAGCTTATCGCCTTTTTTGGTATTACCGCCGACAGGAACTGCGTCAACGTATACTTTGGAGGTCTCGTCCTGAGCAGCGTTTTCGGGGATGCCGGTCATTTTTCCGCATACGCTGCAGAACTTTTCATTGCTGCCGAGCTCGTGCCCGCAATTTGAACAAAACATATTATCACTCCGTTTCGCATATATCTGTAATTTTACTTTGTTCTTAAACAATTATACCATTATACAAATTAATTTGATTACATAATTGTGAACAAACTATTATATTTTTGGGTTACACAACAACCGCTCCGCTATGAATATCGCCGAGGGTTGTGAGCACCCGGAGCTCTTCGCCGTGCTCGGCAGAAAGAATCATGCCGCAGGATTCAAGACCCATGATTTTCCTGACGGGGAGGTTAGCTATAAACAATACGTTCTTGCCGATCATCTCCTCAGGCTTGCAGAATTTGGCAATACCCGATAAAATCTGCCTGGTTTCGCTGCCGCATTCCAGTTCAAAGCGGAGAAGCTTTGAGGACTTTGGAACTTTCTCGCATTTAAGTACCTTGCCCACTCGGATATCCAGTTTTTCAAAGTCGTCAAAGGCTATCTCGTCCTTAAACGGCTCTATCTCAACCTGTGGCTCTTCATCGCCGCCCAGTTCATCTTCCAGCTCCTTGAGCATCTTTTCCGCGTCTATCCTTGCGAAAATGGGTTCCGCCGTACCTACACGGGTTCCGGGCTTTGTTATGCCGAACACTCCGGCGCTTTCTGCGCTTAGATCCTCAGCGTTTATCTGTGCCTTTATCTTCTCGGAGGTCTCGGGCATGAACGGAGACAGCAGCGATGCAATTATCCTTATCGCCTCAGTCAGATTGTAGAGTACTGTGCCGAGCCTCGGGCGGTCTTTCTCGTCTTTCGCCAAGATCCAGGGCGTGGTCTCGTCAATATACTTGTTTGCCCTGTTCACTATCTTCCATATCTCATCAAGGCTGTCGGCAACATGCAGGGTCTCCATCTTTTTTGAGACCTTGCTTAGGGCTCCCGCCGCGACAGCTTTTAAGTCATCGTCAAACTCGCCCGCAGTGTCGCCCGGCATGATCTCGCCGCCGAAGTATTTGTTTATCATCGAAACCGTTCTGTTGACCAAATTGCCGAGTGTGTTGGCGAGGTCGGAGTTATAGCGGCTGATGAATACTTCATAGGTTATGTTGCCGTCCTGGGCAAAAGGCATCTCATGGAGAGAATAGTATCTGACTGCATCGACCCCGAACCGATTTGCAAGGTCGTCTGCATAAATAACGTTTCCTCTTGACTTTGACATTTTTTCCTCGCCGCGCAGCAGCCACGGGTGCCCGAATATCTGCTTGGGCAGAGGTTCGCCCAGAGCCATCAGCATAATGGGCCAGTATATCGTATGGAAGCGCAGGATATCCTTGCCTATTACATGAATGTCCGCCGGCCAGTATTTGTTATAGAGCTCGCTTTTTCCGTCGGGCGTATATCCGAGAGCTGTGATGTAGTTTGAAAGAGCGTCTATCCAAACATAGATTATATGTTTCTTGTCAAACTCGACCGGTATACCCCAGCTGAAGCTTGTGCGCGACACGCACAAATCCTGCAGGCCGGGCTTTAGGAAGTTATTAACCATCTCTTTTTTGCGGGATTCGGGCTGAATAAATCCGGGGTTCTCCTCTATATGCTTCATCAGCCTGTCCTGGTACTTGCTCATCTTAAAGAAGTAAGCTTCTTCTTTAGTTTTGTGGACTTCTCTGCCGCAGTCGGGACATTTTCCGTTTTCAAGCTGTGTGTCTGTCCAGAACGATTCGCACGGCGTGCAGTACCATCCCTCGTATTCGGATTTATAAATGTCGCCCTGCTCATACAGCTTGGTAAAAATCTTCTGCACGGCTTTTTGGTGATAGTCATCCGTAGTGCGTATGAACTTGTCATAGCTTACGTCCAGCATATCGGCTATGCGCCGTATCTCTGCCGCGATATTGTCAACGTGTTCCTGAGGCGTGATACCCTCCTGCTCAGCCAGCTCCTGGATCTTTTGCCCGTGCTCGTCCGTTCCGGTTAAGAAGAACACGTCATAGCCCATAAAGCGCTTGAATCTTGCGATAGCGTCTGTCAATATTATTTCATAGGTATTGCCGATATGCGGTTTTTTTGAAGTGTACGCTATTGCGGTCGTTATATAGAATTTTTCTTTGCTGCACATATTTTTATCTCCTTATATTATATATTCTGAAAACAAATTTATTCGTCGTATGGTATCCCAAAATGCTTGTATGCGGCAGGCGTTACGACCCTGCCGCGCGGCGTTCGGTTTATAAAGCCTATCTGCATAAGATACGGTTCGTATACGTCTTCAATTGTCCCCGTCTCCTCGCCGATAGTCGCCGCAAGCGTTTCCACGCCGACAGGCCCGCCGCCGTAATGCTCAATGACCGTCATAAGCATTCGCTTGTCTATCGCGTCAAGCCCGAGAGCATCGATCTCCAGACGGCGCAGCGCGTGGTCTGCGACAGCTTTTGTGATAACGCCGTCTTGGGTGATCTGTGCAAAGTCTCGTACCCGCTTTAAAAGCCGGTTGGCTATCCTTGGAGTTCCGCGCGAGCGTCCGGCGATCTCGGCTGCACCGCCGCTGTCTATCATTATCCCTAAGATACCCGCGCTTCTTTCGATTATTGTTTTAAGCTCACTTGGGCTGTACATCTCAAGGCGGCTGATAACGCCGAATCTGTCGCGCAGCGGTGCGGTCAGGGCTCCCGCCTTTGTAGTCGCGCCGATAAGCGTGAACTTGGGCAGGTCAAGCCTTATTGAGCGTGCCGACGGACCTTTTCCGATGATTATATCAAGCGCGTAGTCCTCCATAGCCGGATAGAGTATTTCCTCGACGCTCCTGCTCATTCGATGTATCTCGTCCACAAAAAGGATGTCGTCCTGAGACAGATTTGTCAGAAGAGCCGCCAGATCTCCGGGCTTTTCAATTGCAGGCCCCGATGTTATCCTGATGTTTACTCCCATTTCATTGGCGATTATCCCGGCCAGTGTTGTCTTGCCGAGCCCCGGCGGACCGTAGAGCAGCACGTGGTCAAGCGGCTCGCCGCGCATTTTCGCAGCCTTGATGAACACCTTTAGGTTTTCCTTGGCCTTTTCCTGCCCTATGTACTCAGACAGGGTTTTCGGCCTCAGGGTGTATTCGATCTGCTGGTCACCGTTTTGTTCGGTGGTCGATATGATTCTTTCGTCTTCGTTGTTTATTATAGACACTTATGTCACTCATTTCCTATAGAATAATTTTTAATAAGGGTCGCAGCCCCGGCGTAGGGCGTTTTAAGAAAAAGGAACCCAGCCCCTGCTGAAAAAATTAATTTGAGCCCGCCGCCGGGAAAGCGGGGGACAGCTTAATTTAGTTATATCAGGTTTTTAAGAGCCGATTTTATCATATCCTCAGTGCTGCCCGCAGCTCCTTTCAGCGCATGTGCGGCTTCGTCCCGAGAATAGCCGAGAGCCATCAGTGCGGCAAGAGCTTCGCTGTCCTCATCCGCCGCGGCCGTGAATGTCTCCGTTACCGCGGCATCCTCTATATATACGTCCTTAAACTTGTCCTTGAGTTCAAGTATCAGCCTCTTTGCTCCTTTGGGGCCGAGCCCCGGAGTTTTGTCCGAGAGATATTTGGCGTCGTCCGTCACAACGCACAGCGCAAACTTGGACGGAGACACATTTGACAAGAGAGCGGCGGCGGTTTTTGCGCCAATTCCGCTGACGCCCAAGATCATCTCAAACAGGTTCTTTTCTTCAATGGTAGAAAACCCGTAAATAGTTAAAGTGTCGGCTGAGTTTTTTATATTCAAATAGGTATAAAGTCTGGCATGAGAACCGCTTTCTCCGAGAGAAGCGAGCGTTGTGCCGGTCGAGAATATCCTGTAGCCGACCCCGCCGCAGTCTATTACCGCATAGCTGTCGGTTTTAAGAGCCAGCTTCCCTTCAATATAGTAAAACATAGTTTAACTCCGTATTGCTTGTATTTTCCGTATATGTAATATATTATATCAAATGCAGAGGATTTTAGCAAGGGCATTTTTAATTTAGCCGTTCATTGTGTTTAAGCACGGTCTGAAACAAAATTGTAATCCGTCAATCTTGACAAATTGAATAAAATGTAGTAAAATAAGATTGGCAGTTTTTGTAATTATACCGTGGTTTTATACCTGAGTTTGGAGAATTTACCGAAAATTACAGAAAATCCGATTAAATTAATTTTAATGCCTTAAAACGGGCGGAATATTATTCTATTAAAAAAGGAGTGTTATGCATGAGATCTATCAAAAAGATGCTGGCCTTATTATTGACGGCAGCTATGCTGCTGACTCTCTTTGCTGCTGTGCCGGTATCTGCTGCGGACTATCCGCTGACAATCACAGAAATTACATCATCAAACGGTTCGGTCACTTCTGTAATTGCTGAAGCGGCTGCTGAAACAGGTGGTACTGCCCGCGCACTGGTCGGTGTTTATGAGAATGACGCTCTTGTAAACTTTGGAATGAGCGATGTTACCGCGTATAACGAGACCGGTACGGCCGAGTTTGAGATACCGAACGGAGTAAGCTATTCGGAAGATCAAAAGGTGACAGCGTATATATGGTCATGCGGCATAAACGGAGACCTTACAATGATACCGCTTGCCGACAGCATGGAGCTTAAAGCTTCAGAGCCGTCACCGTCACCGTCGGTAACGCCCGATGAGCCGTATTCCGAGTAGAAGCAGGGACACGCCAATGAGAGTATGGATGGCGAGATGCAAGTCGTTGAATACGAGGGAGAAACCGCGTTGCAGATAACGAGCAGAAATGCGTACATGGAGATAGACCCGGCGGTTGTTCAGGGAAATGCAAGCTTCAGCTTTGATGTGTATGTGGATACAAGCGTTGACAGAAACTTCCGTGTATATCTCGAAAACACGGTTACAGAGATTTCTGACCCGAACAATATAGTGTTTGCTGAACTCATAAACAACCGTAATTCACAGGTCAATGCGGGCCCCGGAATCGATGTGCAGAATAATCCGCTGTTTACATATGCGCAGTTGGGCGAGAGCCAGTGGGTACACTTTGACATTGAACTTGATTATACCGCTGCTGACAGTGAGTTTATCACAATGTCGGCGGCAAAGGCTGACGGTACACCTCTCGGAGAGGTAAAGATGAGTGCGATAGACGACAAGGACACGAGCCTTAGATCAATCAGGCTTGTTCAGACTGCGGCAGCCTGCTGCTTTGCGAACATGAGCTTTACATGCTCGCCGCAGCCGACGGCTCCCCCGCCGACAGCTTCACCTACACCGAGGCCCACGATTGATCCGAGCATAACTCCCGACCCTGCTGTTCAGAGCTGGACGTTTGATTCAATAGACATCGGAACGACCTATGAGAGCGGAGACACCATTTCCGGCGTAGGCGGCGGAGAGCTCGCAATCACAAAGGCGGAAGCCGATACAATACCGCCGACAGTAAAGGAAAGAGCGGCGGGAGACGGTTATCTGGAGTTCAATGATGCAACCACCGCAGGTACGGTCAGACAGGCCGGCTGGGCATACACGCCGTCAGTACCTATGGAGGGCGACAGGATAACTGTTGAATTTGACTTTATCAAGGGAGATACTGACAAAGACACGATCCTTTTCAGGGCATTCGATTCGGTCAATGCCGATTCGAGCAATACATATGCGTCTGACGGACGTGTGTTTGAAGTCAAGACCGGAGAGGATGGCTCGCTCAAGCTATCTGACTATTTCTCGGCAGGATCAGCAGGCAAGCCGCTTGATATAGACATAAGCGGTGTTACTCTCCGTGAGAATACGTGGTACGGACTGAGAGTTGTCTACACAAAGGCTGATGATACCGTAAAGGTTTACTTTAAGACCGGCAGCGGCGAATATTCATTAAAATCCACTGTTGTTCTTGGTTCCGGAACCAAAATGAGCGGCGTTACGGAGGTTCCCGCGCTTTCGCTTGATAAGCTTATGTGCGTTACACCCGGAGGAGGCTCTGTGGTCTACGGAGTTGACAATATTTGGGTAGAAAATTACGTTTACGTACCTGAGGATGTTTCCGTAACCGGAGAGGCTTATACTCTGTTCTCACATGATTTAAAGAATAGCCTTGAGCCGTTTGACAGCACAATTGCCGGAACGCTCGAGTTTACAAAGAGCGGCGAGACGGAGCCATATGCTACCACAGCACTGAGTTCTGACGGAACGTATTCGACCGAACTCGAAACGGGAAGCACATATACCGTTGAATTTGTTCCCACGAGCGGTACCGCCGAATACACACTGTCACCGATGTCTCTTGAGCCGCTGGATCTAAAGCTCGGAGAAGAGTCCGGCCATAAGAACCTGCTGTTTATGAAAAACCGTGAACCGGTGGAATATAAGGACACCGTTTATGTCGGAGCGGATAAAGAGTATAAGAACCTCAACGAGGCAATGGCTGATATCCGCACAATGGTAGGCAGGGAAGAAAACGGCGTACAAAAACCTGTTACAATAATTTTGGATCCCGGAACGTATTACGGTCAGGTCATAATCGACGTACCGCATATAACCATCAAGAGCGCTGACCCGAGTAACAGAGCGGTATTGTCAAATTATTACGGAATAGGTTATGTATACTATTCAATGGGAGATAACAGCTATTATAACGCTGATTATGCAGCAGCCAAAATAAGGAAGAACACCGCGACCAGATGGGGCGCTACTGTAAGAGTTACAGGTGATTACTTCACTGCTGAAGATATTTACTTTGACAATACGTTCAATCAGGTGGTAACAGACGCGGAGCTTGCGGACGGCGTTGAACCCGGCGGAGGAAGCAGAAAAGACTTTACAAGAGCTTCCGGAGCAAACGTCAGGACAAAAGCAGCAACAGAACGTGCGGCTGCCCTTGCGGTAGATGCCGATTACTGCGAGATAATCGGCTGTAAGATGGTATCGAGCCAGGACACGCTTTACACCGGCGGAATGATGTACTTTAAAGATTGTGAGATCTACGGAAACACCGACTATATTTTCGGCGGTGATAACGTAGTATTTGACAGCTGCGATCTGGTATGGTACGGATATTCCGGAAGCCGTGACGGCGGACACATCACCGCAAACAAAAACGGTTCCGAAACCGATGCCGGATACTTCTTGACAGGCTGTACAGTAAAGAGGAATCCTGACAGCAGCATGAGCTTTGGTGCCGGAACCTTTGGACGAAACTGGGGCGGCGGTCTGCTCTCCAAGGTGTTCTTCTATGACACAACAATTGCCGATGGTGTTGACCTGCCGTCAACATGGAGTGCTATGGGAGGTTCTGTTTCAGAGTCTCCGCTGTATGCGGTCAATACCCACAGAGAGGGCAGCGCTTCCGATTTGACAACATCAAGCAGCTACAATCCGCACGGAACGGCAACATCTGTACCGACAATTGCCGATTACTTTGGCGATTGGGTGCCGAGCAACTATTCAGCTGAATAAAATACCGGAGCCGGAGCTTTTAAAAGCTCCGGCTTTTTTTTGCCATTTTAACCGTTTCAGTGAGTGCAAAATCAAGCATAAGTGACCGTCTTTATAAATTTTCTGCAAATTAACACATTTCAAGTCAAAATTTCAGTATTAATAACCAAAAAAACAAATAATATTATTTGACATTATGATAAAAATATATTAAAATATAAAATATACTGCGGTTATGTTTAGCATAATAATCAAACAAAAACAAATGCAGAACATTAAAAAAAATAAGGAGGGGTTTTTCTTATGAGAACTTTAAGGAAAACATTGGCCTTGATCTTGGCCATTGCCATGGTATTGACCACCTTTGGTATGACAGCGGTTTCAGCGGCTCAGTATAATGATACTTCGGGTCACTGGGCTGAAAGTTATATCAATACCTGGTCGGACTACGGCGTAATCCAGGGCGACGGCGGTTATTTCAGACCGGATGACGCCATCACACGTGCCGAAGTGGCACAGGTAACACAGAACGTTATCGGATATGTCGAAACAGCCGATAACAGTTATGCAGATGTAGACTCGTCAGCATGGTACGCAGATGCAGTATTAAAGCTTGCCGCTGCCGGAACTCTTACGGGTGACGGTGACGGAACAATGCGTCCGAATGACTATATGACGAGAGAAGAAGCAATGACAATGCTGGCGCGTGCATACGGTCTGACAGTCGAGAACAGCAATGCAGCTATTACGCAGTATGCTGACTATACCGATGTATCAGACTATGCGACAGGCTATGTCGGAACAATGACGTCAAACAGCTATGTCGGCGGTTATCCGGATGGTACGATTCGTCCGCAGGCCA
>DXIJ01000032.1 GCA_019112945.1 Candidatus Monoglobus merdigallinarum
TATCCAGTGGACTTGTAAAGCTTGTGAGATTCTCCCACCTGGCTTCCAGGTTTTTACCTTAACCATTCTACGGCTATCGCGGGGTTTATTTATTTTAAAATTTTTTAATGCTGACAAATTTACTCAAAACACTTGACAAATCTACAAAATTGATATATAAATATATAAGTATATGTGACTAAACATGTCGTTATAAGGAGGAAACAATTTTGCGTATCATATCCGGAAAACGGCGTGGATATAAGCTCATATCTCCGGACGGGCTGAGCACCCGCCCGACCACCGACAGAGTTAAGGAATCGGTGTTTAATATCATTCAGACCCGGTTTCCGTGCGCTCTTGTGCTTGACTTGTTTGCAGGCAGCGGCGCGCTTGGGATAGAGGCTCTGAGCCGCGGTGCAGAGACAGCGGTGTTTGTAGACAGCAGCGGCGCCTCGGTCGATATAATCAAAAAGAACCTGAAAGGCTCGGGGCTCGGCGACAGCGGTCTGGTATTTAAAGAGGATTCATTTAAGTTTTTAAAAAGGCTGCGCGACCCGGAGTTTTCACCGTTTGCTGAGAATGGCCGGCAGTTTTGCGGCTTTGATATAATTTTTCTTGATCCGCCGTACAACAAAGGGCTTGTGAATAAAGCCGCCGCTGAGATAGACCGGCTGGAGCTTTTGGCAGAGCACGGAATAATCGTTGCAGAAACCGAGTTCGGCGGCGAAAGCGTCAGCGGGGATGATTTTAACATAGTTAAAAAAGCTAAGTACGGCAAAACACTGATCACTGTTATCAAGAGGTGATGTTCAATGAAGATTGCTGTGTACCCGGGCAGCTTTGACCCATGTACAAACGGTCATCTTGATGTTATAAAAAGAGCGTCCGGACTGGTTGACAAGCTGGTTGTTGCGGTTCTTACCAACAGCTCAAAGCAACCCTTGTTTTCGGCCGATGAACGCGCAAGCATGCTAAGACTTGTGACCAAGGACCTTGACAATGTGGAAGTTGCCGTGTTCTCAGGGCTTTTGGTTGATTATATGAAAAAAATAAATTCACGGATAATTATTAAGGGAATTAGAGCGGTATCTGACTTTGAGTATGAATTCCAGATGGCTCTGACTAACCGTACCTTATACGAAGACGTCGAGACTCTTTTCTTGCATACGAGCAAGGACTATATGTTTTTAAGCTCAAGCATTGTCAAAGAGATCGCCGGGTACGGCGGAAATCTGAGCGGTCTTGTCCCGAACGATTTAATCCCTATTATAAGAGGCCGGTATGAAAACCCGGAATGTTGACCGGCATTTAATATTTTAAGGAGGTATTTTACAATGGATGCATTGGAACTGTTAGACGAGCTGGAAGATATAATTGACAAAGGAGCCTCAGTGCCGTTTTCCGGACGCTGTATTCTGGATAAGGACGAGCTTTTAGATGTGCTTCAGGAGATAAAGCTCAAGCTTCCCGATGACCTTAAACAGGCAAAATGGATAAAAGAAGAAAGACAGAGAATTCTTCAGGAGGCGCAGACGGAAGCCGATACCCTGATCAAAAATGCCGAGGATCAAATAATCGCTATGGTCAACGAAAACGAGATAACAAAGAAAGCCATAGTCCAAGGCAACCAGATCATTGAAAATGCACGCAGCAACGCACAGCAGATAACCGACTCATCCTACAACTACGCAGACAACCTGCTGGAGACTGTTGAAAAAGTCGTAATGTCGTCAATGAAGGATCTGGAGCAGTGTGTAAGCATTGTCAGAAACAACAGAAGCGAAATGCGCAACAACGGTGCGATTGCCGCTCAGAATATTACCGGCGAAGCGCCGCCGCAGGCAATTGAATAACAGCTCTAAAATCCAAGCTGTGCGGCTTGGATTTTTTTATGCGCCCTCTGCGGCTGAATAAAAATTGGGGCTGTAAAAAACTCGACATATAAAATGATTGCGTATGGGGTGTAAAAAATCGTTCAAAAGGACAAAAATCAGTTTACAGCGGTGCCCGCAGCCGACGCTGTAAACCTTGCTCTTCGGCGTATAGGTATACTCCGAAGGTGATTTTTGTTCGTAGTTCAAGGGCATAAACATAGAAAATCCGCTCAAAAGGGCGGATTTTCTGCATTTAATGGGATGTTTTAATTTTTTAGGCACATTAAAAGCAAGTATCGTCAAGTTTTTTGCCTTTGAACGCTCCGGGCGATTTTTTTTACACCCCCAATTGATTTTATCCCAAAGTTTTACAGATTTATATCGTCCGCTGCCGGAGCGTAATCACTGTTCCAAAGCATTGCTTTTACGGTGTCACCGTTCTCGGCGCTGATATTTTTGCTGATCTCCGTCGCACTCTCCGATATCTGTATCTCTGAAATGTCGGCGCTTTTGAGCGCACCGTCGGAATTGTATACTGCTATGATAAACAGCGCGCCGTCAGGATCAAGCGTGTTTAAAACAGAGGCCGTAACGGCTCCGTTTCGGAGCACGGGCTCCTGCACGTATTTGATCGCCGGAGCCCCCGGGTCAACAGTTCCTCCCAGAGCCTCATATGCAGCGCTAAGCGCCGCGTACGCCTTGTCTACGTCCGGCTGCTGCTTGTTTGCATACGCCATAACGGCGTTTGCTTCACTGAGAGCCCCGCTGACGGCCGCCCACAGCTGCGCGTCATAATCAGACGGATCAAGGCTGCTTACAGTAATTATCAGGCTCTCCAGCTGAGTTGTGTCAATCTCGGTAACGGGAGTGCTTATAACCCGGCTCAGTTCAAAATTATCCACAACCGGGTGTCTGTCAGAATTGCCCTGCACACCTCTGACTATGATCGATTCAATATCTGTTATGTCCATTCCGCAATCTATATTTTCAAAATACGCCTCACCGTCGCATTTGTACGTTACGGTATCGTTTTCAATATCAAACTCAAGTTCGAGCGTGTACCATGTATCGGGCTCAAAATCCAGTCCGTTATCCGCTCCGCCGACAGCCAAGACACCGTCCGGGGTATTGGAATAGTAATTAATCCTCGTGTTGTAATCTCCCGAGCCGGTTCCCAGGTATCCGATACGTCCGTCATTTGACTGGATATTGATTATCCTCATGCTGCCGCCGATTTTATCGGCCTTAAAATCGATCTTAATGGAAATTTTGCCCGCGTTCTGAGGCTCAAAAACAATAGATGTCTCATTTGTGGAATTTCCGGTATCGTCAAGATACAGCGCAAGGTCATTTGGCGTATCCGCATCACGCTGAACGTAGTACGTCCTTATTGTCGTGTAATCGTCCTCCGTACTCTCATAATAATAGCGAGTATCCTCGGTGATCTCATTAATTGTCGGAATGTTTTGCCCTACGGTTCCGTCGTTGAAATCATATTTTACGACCGGGCTCAGCGTCTCGGATTTAAGAGCCAAAGTGAGTTCGCTCATAGCTGCTCTGAGGCTCTCCTCGGCAGCGTCTGCATCAGCCTGCTGTGCACTCGGGTCTGCATTTACTGCATTTGCTCTGCTGAGCGCATCAGTCAATGCCTGATAGCTGTACGGCGTATAATCGTCCGCTCTTAAAGCCGCCGCCTCTGCAATGGCAGCCTGAAGCCCCGCCTTGATATTTATCGTCAGTGCATCGATCTTGTCTCTCAAATCCTGAGCCGCATTATCAATCTGCGCCTGATTTGCGTATACCGAATTAGCAGCCGCTACCGCTGTGTTATACGCGGTCTCAAATGCCTGCCAGCTCTCTGCGGTATACAGATTTTCGTCGGAAAGTTTACCCTCCGCCTCGGCTATGGCCTGATTAAGAGCTGTTTTGTCAACGTCCTCGCTGCCTGTCGCAACCAAAGAGTTGGCGTATTCCTCAATATTGTAATATCCGCTCTCAGCAATCTCAAGCGCATCGCTTGAGTCGTTTTTGTCAAGCCCGTTTTTGTCCTCCCAAGCGTCCGGGATAGCGTCTCCGTCCGTATCTGTCTCTTTTGTTCCGCTAAGCACCGGCCAGCCGCCGACCTCGCTCGGGTCGTCTATCAAGCCGTTGCCGTAATTTCCGTATGCTGCCTCTCCGCTTTCTGTACTCATAACAGCTCTGCTGTCAACCGAATCTCTCTCCTTGCTCGCGCCTGCATACATCAGTACGTCATTATAAGCTGCACTGTAATCCTGCGTGAGCACCGGATAATCGTTTATATACTGAGTATGGCTGCCCTCATCGCCTGACGGCTCGTCCGGGTCATAAAGCGTCACATCATATACCGAAGCCTCTGAGGTATCAACGGCGCCGTCCGCGGTATTATCCGCGTTTATCGAATTTATCAGCGCCTGCTCGTCCTCATTTCTTATATCGGCAGCCTCATAGAAGTTACCGGAGAGAGCAAGGTCTGTTCCCCAGCCTGAAATTCCGGCCTTGTTGCCTGCCGATATCTCATAGAACTGATTGAGGTTCTTCTCAACGCTTGCAGGGCCCTCTTTATAATAATTGCTGACAAGATTAACCCTTGTGCCGTTTTCACCGCCGTATGCTCCGGTCTCCTGCCAGTTGAAGAACACGTTGTTCCTGACGTCAATCAGGCTGTCCGTATCTGCCGTACCCTCGACCACGCTTGTCGTCTCGCTCGAGCCTATCCTCGGGAAGCGTCCGCGCGCGCTGGCAAGCAGGTTGTGGTGGAACGAGGCGTTGATACCGCCCCATATGCCGCAGTAGCCGTGCGCCTGTATGCCGCTGCCCTCATCGTGAATAGAGCGGTTGAGCGGCTCGGTTATTATACACCACTGCAGCGTAAAGTTCCTGTTCTCGTAAAACGATGCGCACTCATCGACCGACCAGCTGATACTGCAGTGGTCGAATATAAGGTTCTCGCCCCTGCGCGCACCGAGGGTATCGGAATCGCTGGTAGCATTCTCAGTACCCATTCTGAACCTCATATAGCGCATGATTATGTTACTGCTCTTATTGAACATTACTCCGGCGCCTTTTATGCAAATTCCATCGCCCGGAGCGGTCTGACCCAAGATAGTCAGGTTCTCTACGTCTTCTATATTCAGCTGGTCCTCAAGCTCGATATTACCCGCAACATCGAATACGATTATGCGGTTGCTCTCGGACACAGCGTCTCTCAGCGTGCCGGGAGAGCCGTCGTCGGTAAGCTTTGTTACATGATATATCTCAGCGCCCGCGCCGCCTCTTGCGCCGGTCGTATACATACCGCCGCCCTCTGCGCCAGGAAACGCCTGCAAACCGCCCGATGAAAGCTCGGCACTGCCTGCAGCAAACGCACCCGAAACAGAGCTCATGACCATCAATGAGCTCAAAACGGCACAAATAACTTTTCTCATACTGCATCTCCTCTTTCTTTTGATTTATGGGGTTTTAAGAAATGGCTCCATCCGCCGCCGAAAAAGCGGGAACGTCTTAATTTAGTTATTGATATGTAAAAAACCAAATTATTACTTATATATTATAACATAAAATCAGCTCTTTTTTCAATATATAATTTAAATTTTTTTAGCATATTTAAAAGAAAATTTGCGCATAAAAGCCCGTACTGCGGTTAATGTCGAAAGCTCTTGCCAAAATGTTTACGGGAAATAGAGGCGGCAATATTTTTATGTCTAATTAAATCCGGGGTACAAAAAATAAAAGCTTATGCTCAGGAGGAAAATATATGAGATTTGAAATTGAACCTGTCGGAAACTCGCTCGTAGTCAAGCTCTACGGCGAGATCGACCAGCACAGCACAGACGAGATACGCAGCGACATTGACAGAGCCATATCGATAAAAAATCCGGCCACTCTGATAATCGACCTCGGCGGCGTGGAGCTTATGGACAGCTCAGGCCTTGGTCTTATCATGGGCAGGTATAAGCTCATGGCCGCCCGCGGCGGCAGACTTATGCTCGTCCGCCCGCAGCCGCAGGTCGATAAGGTGCTGGAGCTGTCGGGTATCAAAAAAATGCTCGGCAGGAACTGCGGATAAATAAATTCAAAAATCAAAGGAGAAAATAAATGAATAACTATATGAAATTAACGATTCCGTCAAAAACCTCAAACGAGGCCTTTGCAAGAGCCGCCGTGGGAGCTTTTGCCGCACAGACCGATATTACCGTTGAGGATCTCAGCGATATCAAGACCGCCGTCTCAGAAGCCGTTACAAACTCTATAATTCACGGCTACAGCGATTCCGGCGGCGTTATACTTATCTTTTGCCGCGTCTTTTTAAGCGGCGGGACATATACAATAGAGATAACCGTCGAGGACAAGGGAAAGGGTATCGAAAATATAGAACGCGCCATGCAGCCGCTTTATACCACCTCTGAAAACGGAGAGCGCAGCGGCATGGGCTTTACGGTAATGCAGAGCTTTATGGACGAGCTTGAGGTCAAATCAGAGCCCGGCTGCGGAACTTTGGTGAAAATGGTTAAGCGCGTCGGAGCAGCGGAAATTTATGAATAAGTATTCCGAAATAAACGAAGAGCTGCTGCGGCGCGTCAAAAACGGCGATACGGACGCCCGCAACAAGCTGATAGAGCTGAACATCGGACTGGTGCGCTCAATAGTAAAGCGGTTCTCCGGCAGGGGACACGAAGCCGAGGACCTGTTCCAGATAGGCTGCATAGGGCTTATAAAAGCGGTCAATAAGTTTGACACAAGCTACGGCGTCGCCTTTTCGACCTACGCCGTACCCATGATAATCGGCGAGATAAAAAGATTTATACGCGACGACGGTATTATAAAGGTCAGCCGCTCACTCAAGACCATTGCCTGCAAAGCGGCGCAAATAAAAGAAAAAATGTATGCCGAGAACAAAACCGAGCCCACCGTGGCGATGATAGCAAAGGAGCTTGGTATCACGCCGCAGGAGCTGGCCGCAGCACTTGAGGCTTCTCAGCGCCCGGAATCGCTGTACGCGCGGACGGACGACGGCAATTCGGAAAACAAGCCGCTGCTCGACAGGCTAAAGACAGACGCCGAATATGAGCAGTCGGTCGAGAACAGGCTGATGCTCAGGCAGGCTTTCTGCGGAATGGACGAGCGCGAACGCCTGATAATCTACATGAGGTATTTCAGGCAAAAGACCCAGACCGAGATAGCCGCAAAGCTCGGCATATCCCAGGTCCAGGTCTCGCGCCTCGAAAAAAAAGCTCTGTCAAAAATGCGTGAAAAGCTGAGCGGCTGAATATTATATTGCTCTTTAAGCCATAATATCAATAAACATTAATGCGGCGGCAGTTCTAAACCAAGCACTTACGCTTCTGCGCTTAAACAGGTCTGCCGCAAAGGCATAATGAGCCGGTGCGCAGCGGCGGAACGGAGATAATTATGAGCAATAAAAACAGCGGCTACTTAAATTATATCGACAAAACAGCTCCCAAAAGCCCTATCTTAAAGGATATGCTTATGGCGTTCCTTTTCGGCGGGCTTATCTGCGTTATCGGGCAGCTTTTTCTGGAACTTTATCAAAACGTTTTAAATCTTGACGATGAGAACTCAAAGACAGCAGTCAGTATCACTATGGTATTTATAGGCGCACTGCTTACAGGCCTTGATATCTATCCAAAGCTCGCCAAGCACGCCGGAGCCGGTACTATCGTCCCGATAACAGGCTTTGCCAACTCTATCGCCTCGCCCGCTATGGAGTTCAAGCGCGAGGGACTGGTGACCGGAATGGCGGTAAAAATGTTTACTGTTGCGGGCCCCGTGCTGGTATACGGTATCTCGGCTTCCGTAGCCGTCGGTATAATTTATTATCTATACAAAATCTTGATCGGAGGATAGACAATGGCAAAGCGTACAGGAAAACAAACTATATCAATGGACAAAACACTGTCGATAGCGGGCACGGGAACGATTGTCGGCACCGTCGAGAGCGACGGCCCTCTCTCTCCGTATTTTGACGTGCACATGAACGATGCGGAGTGGAACGAGGAGACCTGGGAAAAATCCGAGAGTAAAATGCAGAGAGAAGCGGTTAAGATAGCGATACGCAAATCAGGCTTTGAGGCGGACAAGATAGACTGCATATTTGCAGGGGATCTGTTAAACCAATGTATAAGCTCCGGCTTCAGTGCAAGAGAGCTCGAGATCCCGTTCTACGGGCTGTACGGAGCGTGCTCCACAATAGTCGAAGGGATGAGCCTTGCCTCGCTGCTTATAGACGGCGGCGGCGCAGATAACGCGCTGGCGGTCGCATCAAGCCACTTCTGCACAGCCGAGAGGCAGTACCGAAACCCTCTGGAATACGGCGGACAGAGAACTCCCACCTCGCAGCGCACCGTCACGGGCGCAGGCGCGGCGGTGATACGCAATTACGGCTCTCCGCCGTATATCACCCATGTGACAACCGGCAAAGTGGTGGACTTCGGCGTTACCGACCAAAACAATATGGGCGGCGCAATGGCTCCGGCAGCAGTGGACACTCTTATAACACATTTTGAGGACCTCGGACGCTCGCCTAAGAATTATGATCTGATACTGACAGGTGACCTGGGCAAGTTCGGGCGCGATATAGTTATAGATATGATGTCCGAACGCGGATATGATATGAGCGAGAACTACAGCGACGCCGGCTGCATGATATACGATTTCAGCACCCAGGACGTGCATTCGGGCGCAAGCGGCTGCGGCTGCGTTGCCGTTGTGCTCTGCGGATATATTTTTGAAATGATGAAGAAAGGCCTTTTAAACGACGTTCTCGTCCTCGGCACCGGCGCGCTGCTCAGCCCGACCTCAACGCTTCAGGGGGAATCCATTCCGGGCATTGCTCACGCCGTCGCGCTCTCAACAACTCCGGGAGGTGGAAAGAATGCAGTATGTTAACGCTTTTTGGGTGGGCGGACTGATATGCGTCATCGCCCAGATACTCATAGACAAGACCGGACTTACACCGGCAAAGATCCTGGTTCTGTACGTGGTGGCCGGTACTGTGCTCGGCGCACTCGGTATTTATGAAAAATTAGTCGGCTTTGCCGGCGCAGGCGCCACCGTGCCTCTCATAGGCTTCGGCAACGTTCTGGCGCAGGGTGTGATAAAGGCAGTTGACGAATCCGGCCCCATCGGTATAATAACCGGAGGGCTGCGCGCTGCAGCGGGAGGTGTGTCTGCTGCCGTATTTTTCGGTTTTCTGATGGCCTTGATCTTTGATCCGAAGTCCAAATAACATCACAATTCATTTACAGGCGCTTTGCAGTTTTGCACAAAGTATATGTAATGTTGTATAATTTAATGTTTTGCGATAATATAATACGAATTTCAACTATTGACAGTTTTTTAAATGTAACAGATATATTACGGATTTATCCTGAAAGCAAACATCAAAACGCCGTTTAAAAGATGAAAATAATATGACAAAACAAAACTTGCCGTTTTAGGTTCAATGGTGTATGATATTTCAGAAATCAAAACATATGTTGGGAGAAATTCAATTGAGCAATAATGATAACCTTGAAGCTGAAACCATTACCGGCACGCTTCCTCTCAGTAATGACGAGTATGTGATAAGGTGTGAGTACGAGGCATTCTTCCGCTGCCGGGCATATCTGAGAGATCACAGCGGCAAGCAGCTTTGTGCAGAGTATTCTATAAATCGTATTCCTGACAAGTACAGACCGTTCGGTATAAAATCTGTGCTCAGGAACTCCGAAAACATAATTATTGACTACAGCGTTGCCGAGAATAAATTCGCCACAGCTGACGAATGTATCAAAACC
>DXIJ01000003.1 GCA_019112945.1 Candidatus Monoglobus merdigallinarum
CGTTGCTCCAAAATGGGTTTTATGGCAGATGAACGGTTTATTATGCCTTTTATACAAAAAAATTCTTTAAAATTGCAAAACTGTTGTTGCATTATTTCCCTCAATATGGTATATTACAATATATATAAATGCGCGGCGTATACTGCTGCATTAAATTCATATAAGGAGTGTTGGAAATGAGATATTTAATAGGTGTCGATATCGGCACGAGCGGTACAAAAACCGTGCTTTTTGATGAAAATGGAAATTCCGTAGCAAGTCATCTTGTGGAATATCCTATGTATCAGCCCAAGATAGGCTGGGCAGAGCAGGATCCCGATGACTGGTGGCAGGCTACATATTCAAGCATCAAGGCTGTTGTTGAGGACTCCGGAGTGTCTCCGTCTGACGTCAAGGGTATCGGGCTGTCCGGACAGATGCACGGACTGGTGCTGCTTGATAAGGAAGATAAGGTGCTGCGCCGCTCCATTATCTGGTGCGACCAGAGGACGACTGCAGAGGCAGAACAGCTGACAGAGCTTATCGGACGCGAGAAGCTTATCGAGATCACGGGTAACCCTGCGCTTACCGGCTTCACAGCCGCTAAAATTCTTTGGGTCAAGAACAACGAGCCGGAGCTCTACGCAAAGGCAGAAAAAATACTCCTGCCAAAGGACTATGTCAGGCTCAGGCTCACCGGCGAATTTGCCACAGAGGTATCGGACGCAAGCGGCATGCAGCTTATGGACATCAAAAACCGCTGCTGGTCGGACGAGGTTCTTGATAAACTCGGTATCCCCAAGAGCAAGCTGGGCAAGATGTACGAATCCTGCGAGGTCACAGGCGGACTTACAGCTGAGGCTGCGGAGCTGACCGGCCTTAATCCCGGCACGATAGTTGTCGGCGGAGCGGGCGACCAGGCAGCCGGAGCTGTCGGCAACGGCATCGTAAAGCCGGGCATAATTTCATCTACTATAGGAACCTCCGGCGTTGTATTCGCACACATGGAGAATATAGAGATAGACAAGGGCGGACGGGTACACACTCTCTGCCATGCTATCCCGGGAAAGTGGCACGTTATGGGCGTTACACAGGGCGCGGGACTTTCGCTGAAATGGTTCAGGGACAACTTCTGCCGCGCTGAAATGGAAGCGGCTGACGGACTGGGCGTTGACCCGTATTATCTTATGGATAAGCAAGCAGAAAAGACTGAGGCCGGCTGTGAGGGATTGATCTATCTCCCGTACATGATGGGTGAAAGAAGTCCTATACTCGACCCGAACGCAAAGGGTATTTTCTTTGGCCTGAGTGCAAAGCACACAAAATATGATATGCTCAGAGCTGTAATGGAAGGTGTGGCTTACAGCCTCAAGGACTGCTACGGAGTTATAAAGGAAATGGGCATCGATGCATCTGAGGTCAGAGCCTCCGGCGGCGGCGGAAAGAGCAAGCTTTGGAGACAGATGCAGGCCGATATGTTCAACTGCCCGATAAACACAATAAACGCGTCCGAGGGACCGGCTCTTGGCGTTGCGCTTCTGGCGGGCGTCGGCGCAGGCATTTATAACAGCGTTCCCGAGGCGTGCGAGGCTGCGATATCTGTTAAGGATACCACAGAGCCTATTGAAAGCAACGCAGAGATCTACAGCAAGTATTTTGACGTATACCAAGGCGTATACGCAGGCGTTAAAGAGCAGTTTAAAAAGATTGCCGAGATCCAGGCCGATTGAGCATAAACTTTTATTTCAAGTATCAAAAGGGGCGTACGGAACTGATCCGCCGCCCCTTTTAAAAATTTCAGCTGTTTTATCTTCGCTTTAATATCCTGCCTTTAACTTTTCCATTGGCAAATACAGCAGCCTGCACAAATTGACACCTATCCTGCGCCTGCATCGCTGCGCTGCGTGTCTTTGTTTGTTTAAACCTACGTTCGCCTGCTGATGTTTGCACTAACACCTTTGCACGGTATTATCAGCTATCCTAAAACTTGGGATAAATCCAAACTACGATAGTTTTCCACTAACCAAAATTGTTATTTGGTTAAATAACCTGTCACGTCCTAATTTCTAATTTCTAATTTCTAATTCCTAACCACTACGGCAGTATCACAACCGCCTTAAATAAATCGCCGTCTGTCTTTATCCTGAGCTCACCGCCCATCAGCTCGGTATAGCTTTTCGCTATCGCCAGCCCAAGACCGCTGCCCTCTCCGGTTCTGGCCTTATCTCCGCGCACAAACCTTTCGGTTATCTCCTCCTCCGAAAAATTCATCGGATATGCCGATATGTTCTTAAACTCCGTAACAAGTCCGCGTTCGTCCTGCACCTGGGTAATATAAACACGCGTACCCTTCATGGAATACTTGACCGCATTGCTTATCAGGTTGTCAAACACCCTTGACAGCTTTTTCCCGTCCGCCGCTTTATATAACTCGTATTCGGGCAGGTTTATCACAAATTCAAGCCCCGATTTCTCGATCTCGCTGTCCATTTCGGCAAGCGACTGCTTTAGCAGCAGCTTTATATCGATATTTTCCGACACGACCTCCTCATTGCCGCTCTGTGCCTTAGAGATGTCAAACAGATCCTGAGTCAAATTTTTCAGCCGTGCGCTCTTTTGGCAAATTATCCTTACATAGTCGTTTGCCTCATCGGGCTTCAGTTTTTCCTTTGAGAGCAGGTCGGCATAATTGATTATAGAGGTCAGCGGAGTTTTGAGGTCGTGGCTGACGTTTGTTATCAGCTCAGCTTTCATACGCTCCGACTTTACCGCAGCCTCTACCGACTTTTTCAGTCCGTCGCCGATATCATTCACATCGTTTGCGGTATCGCTCAAAAAGCCCTCCGGGCAGCCGCTTATTCTGTAGCCGAACTCACCGCCGCGTATCCGTTTTATCCCCTGTCTCAGATTTTCAAACCCGTCTGAATATTTAAGCAGCAGATACACGCCAAGCACTGTCACTGCGACCGCAAGCACAAATGCAAACCAGCCGCCCGCTCCGGTTATCATCGCCAAAATCACCAGTATCAGCGAATATATTATAAACGCTATTATAACCCTCTTGCCCGAATACTTCCCGGCAAACACCCCGGCCGTCCGCTTGCAGACAGATCTCAGAAAGCGGAATATCCACCTTATTGCCATTACGCAAATTTTCCACGCCCGGCGGCATATTATTACTGTACCCGAGGTTTTTAAAAACATACCGTTTTTCATATTTCTGACCTGCGACTGTGAAAGCGTTATCAAAACGGCGGTCTCGGCTGCTGTAAGCAGAATTATAACTATCTCCTGCCAAAGCGGATTATCTGCGCCGCGCATCATATCCAGGAACACTAAACAGCCGCATATATAAAGAACTGCCGATAAAATCGCTGCTGCAAGACCAAACTCTAACCACACCCTGTCTATAAGCAGCCTGTGCAGCTCATCATCACCGCTTCTGCGCCCGGCGGCAAGCAGCAGATATATGTACGCCAAAAATCCTATGATAAGGAATATTATAAGCACAGCGATGCTTTTGACCCAGCGTTCTCTGCCCGCCTCCCACAGCGGCCTTTGCTCCTCTACAAAGCTGTCTCTGAGCTTTATAAGTATTGTATAATCCTCACGGCGCTCAAAATACTCGCCGCTGCTTTCATATGGATATCCGTCAGAGCTCCCGTTATCTGCTATCGAAAATTCGGAATCAGTATAATAACGGACGTCGCTTATTGAATTATTGCTCATTACTATTCCACGGCACAGCATATAATACTCGGCATTATACTCCTCCATTGCCGCGTAATCGCTCTCGTCCGGAGCAGTACCGTTTTCTATATCTCTTCTAACCAGGTAGAGATAATCATACGCATTGTTTAACTCTCTGTTGAGCGCCGAGCTGTTTTCAAATCGTGTTTCGAACCGGTATACGCCGCTGATTGTCAAATCATAAAATATATTGTCCGCTGCTATAAACGCCGCCAGACACGCCATAACCAGACAAAGCACAAACGCTGCCGCTTTTAGCCATACAGAATACACTATCCTTTTCATTCCTATCCACCCTTTCATATTTTTATCTAAACCATTCACCGTATGCTTACTGCGGCTTTTCAAGTTTATAGCCTATCCCCCACATGACCTTGATGTACCTTGGCTGGCCGGGGTTTATCTCGGTCTTTTCGCGGATATGGCGTATGTGTACGGCGATAGTATTATCGTTTACGGCTGTCTCCTCATTCCAGACTCTTTTGTAGATATCGTCTGCCGAAAACACCTTGTTGGGGTTCTTCATAAACAGCTCCAGTATCTTATACTCTATCGGCGTCAACTTTATATCAATCCCATCGCGCGTAACCGTCTTTGCTTCGGTATCCACCGACAGTCCGCCGACGGTTATTACCGACTCGGGCGGCTTTTCAAGGCCGCCGAGCGTTGTATAGCGCCTGAGCTGCGACTTGACCCGTGCAACCATTTCAGACGGGTTGAACGGTTTTGTTATATAATCGTCCGCCCCTGCGGTGAGACCCAGTATCTTATCCGCGTCCTCCGACTTTGCCGATATAAGTATTACCGGTATATTTTTCGTTTCGCGTATCTTCAGCAGCGCAGATATGCCGTCAAACTTTGGCATCATTATATCAAGCAGCATAAGATGCACCTCCTCGTTCATCACGATATCCACAGCCTCAAGTCCGTCCGACGCCTCCAGCACACGATAACCCTCCGATTTCAAAAAGATACCTATGCTCCTTGTTATCTCCTTGTCATCATCAACCGCCAAAATTGTAAGCTCCGCATTGTTCAAGCCGTTCCCCTCCTCTTGTTTTTGCCGCACAGCTTTCCTTTAGCTGTACATATATTATAGCATGAAATTATTAGGCCTTTGCTTATATAATTATTAAGATTTGATTAAGCCGCATAAAAATACTGCGGCACAGGCCACTTAAGGCCTATGCCGCAGTCTCTCCCGCATTATCTGAAAGAATAACCGCCCTTTATCATAACAATGACATCATTTGAGGCAGTAAAGCCCCTGCCGTCGTTTACCGGAACGATAAGCATATGATTTGCCGGAACCTCGGAGCCGTTTGCCAGGTCATAGCCGACCGTTGTATCCGCAATGCCGCCCTTGTCTGTTCCGATAACGGTGCCGCTGCCTTTTCTCAGCACAAACTCTGCACCCTCGTCAAATATCACTGTCTGACCGGCGCTTACATCGACGACCGCAAACTTTTCGGAGTATGAATCGGAGCTGCCGCCGGACATCTTCTGTTCAACATATGCCTTGAGCTGCGGTACGACAACATCTACGATATAGCTTTTTGTAACGACCGGGTCATCGGTGTCGCCCGGCTCTGCCAAAACTATCGTACCGCCTATCACAGCAAGTATCGCCGCAGCTGAAATCAGCACTTTTAAAAATCTGTTTTTCATGTTAATCCTCCTTATCTTGTGTAAATATTATCTAATCCTGTAGACCAAAGCTGATACTGATGGCTCTGTTCACACGCGACATCAGATCATCATCCAGGTGGCCTATCTTTTCTTTAAGCCGCTTTTTGTCGATAGTCCGTATCTGCTCGGCAAGCACCACGGAATCCTTTGACAGTCCGTAGCCCCCGGCGTCAAGCTCAATATGCGTGGGCATTTTGGCCTTATTAAGCTGTGAGGTTATAGCCGTGGCTATCACAGTCGGGCTGTACTTGTTGCCGATATCATTCTGTATGATAAGCACAGGCCTTACGCCGCCCTGCTCAGAACCGACTACCGGGCTTAGATCCGCATAATAAATATCTCCTCTTTTTACTACCAATTTAATTCACACTCCGCAAGTCAAATTCACGTTTATGTCTTTGGTAGTATATTATGCGGATAATCTGTTTTTGTTATCTCAACAGGACAACTTGCGGCAATGAACTGTTGTTATGTACAGATCAACGCTTTACCGGATCATCTAAAAGATAGTTGTGAACATCTACTATTCTTCCGTCCTTCAGATATACTCTCGGAACCCTCTTACCAACGACACACACGATTTCATAGTTTATTGTCCCCATGATGCCGGCAATCTCCTCGACCGGGATCTCCTCCCCGCCGGAGCTTCTGCCGAACAATATGGCTTCATCGCCTATGCTGATATTATTGACCGCTGTGGCGTCAATCATACATTGATCCATACAAATGTTGCCTACCTGTCTGCATTTTTCTCCGCGCACGATTATCTCGGCTCTGCCTGATAATATTCTTGAATACCCATCGGCATAGCCTATCGAGACCGTTGCAATCTTTGTCCGCTCCCGCTCGGTTTTAAACCTCCTGCCGTAACTCAGCGAAGTACCGCTCTCGACCGTTTTGACATTCGTAATCTTTGCTTTAAAGGTCATTGCCGGCGTCAGCTTTAAAATGCTTCTGTCCACAAAACCGCTCGGCATCAGTCCGTACAGGATTATGCCCGGCCGCACCATGTCCATATGGTATTCCGGAAACCTCATCAGCGCAGCACTGTTGCAGCAATGCCTGAAGTTTATCTTAACTCCTCTTGCGCTTACCTCGTCGCACACCCTTTTGAACCTCTCGAACTGCAGCCGCGTATAGCCGTCATCGTCCTCATCAGCCACTGAGAAGTGCGTGAATATTCCATCGATTTCGAGACTTGGGAGCTTGGATATACGGACTATCTCCTCAATAGTGCTTCGGTTTACCTCCTCGTCCTCATTATAGCGGTAGCCGACGCGCCCCATTCCGGTATCTATCTTGATATGTATCTTTCCGGGACGTCCTGCTCTCTGTCCCGCGTCCGAAACAGCCTTTGCCATCTCGTATGTATAACAGCACGGCATTATGTCTTTCTCGATAAGCTCATCGGCATAATCCGGGTGGGTGTATCCCAGTATCAAAACAGGCGCTTTGATACCGCATTTTCTTATCTGGATAGCCTCATCCACAAACGCGACCGCCAATGCGTCCGCGCCGTTTTCTATCATTGCTGTCGCGGTCTCAAGATAGCCGTGCCCGTAGCCGTCAGCCTTGACTACCGCCATTATCTTGGTCTTGTCCCCCACATGCCGGCGGATCTCCTTTATGTTGGAGCTGAGTGCGTTCAGGTCTATCTCCGCCCAGGCACGCTTTTCCGTAACAACAGCTTTCACAAAATCACCTCCGAAATCAGCCCGCGTTTGACACAAGCCTTATTGCCTCCGGCAGCCTCTGCGCCAGGTCTGACGCGAGAATGCCTCTCTCTCCTATATCGCTTGCCGCCAGGTCTCCCGCAACGCCGTGGACAAAAGCCCCCAGCGCGGCAGCCTCAAACGCCTCTGCGCCCTGTCCCCAAAAACTTGCTATAACACCCGACAGCACATCGCCCATGCCGCCTGTCGCCATACCGGAGTTGCCCGAACTGTTGACGCACACTCTGCCGTCAGGCGACGCCGTCACAGTCCTGCGGCCTTTCAGCACGGTTATCACGCCGAACTCCTCAGCAAACCTAAGCGCCGTGCCCTCACGGTCGTTTCGTATGTTCTCGGGCGGTATGCCGCACAGCCTGCTCATCTCGCCCTCGTGCGGGGTTATGATTATCTCGCACTCCATGCGGTTTTTATGCTTTCTTAAAATATCCATATCCCGGCTCAGGGCATACAGTCCGTCGGCGTCTATAACAAATCTCGACCTGCGGCTCAGAAGCGATTCAAGCAGCCTCTGTATATCATCATTTCTCGCAAGCCCGGGTCCGAACACGCACACATCGCTCGTATTGAGCCGTGCGCTGATCTCACCGAGTGCCGACAGACTGAGCGTTCCGTCCGTTTCATTCTCGGGGAGCGGCAGCGTCATCGCCTCGGTCAGCTTTACCGCCGCAACCGGCTGCTGCGACTTTGGCAGCCCGACAGTCACCAGTCCGCTGCCGCAGCGCATTGCTCCCAGCGCAGCCAGGCACGGGGCTCCGGTCATGCCGCGGCTCCCGCCGATTATCAGAGCCCTGCCGCAGTCGCCCTTGTGCGCATCATCGCTGCGCTGCGGAAGAAGCTGCTCAAAACTTGCAATATCGGCATAGACAGGCACTCCTGTGCCCGGTATGCTGCCCGGAATATACACAACCGCTACTGCGTCAGTCTCGGAATGCGATATGCTAAGGCACGCGTTTACCTCAACGCCGCCAAGCTTTATATACGGCTTTGAGAGCCCGTCATGACAGATCTCAACATCTGACAGATTAAAGCCTCTCACTCCCGTGCCCAGCGCTTTTGCAAATGCCTCCTTGGCAGCAAAGTGCCCGGCTATCGATTCGTAAAACCTCTTGGAGCCTGTTTTGGATACAAAATATTTTGCCTCCTCTGCGGTGAATACCTTTCTGATAAACACCTCCAGGTTTTTCATGTTTCTGAACCTATCGATTTCAACGGTATCTATTCCTATCATAATAAAACTCTCCGCTTTAATTTACTTCAACATTCTGCGGGTTCATTTTCCTGAACGCCTCTACTATCTCTTCCTTGGGGCTGAACAGCAGCATTCTGCCTTCTCCCCCTTGGTTATATATAACAAAATACAAATCTTCACCGTTTTTATCGGCGCAGGCATAAATCTTTTTATAGGCCGCACTGTTCATATACCGCTCGAAGCTCGGATTTGAACGCTTTGCCATAAGCTCAATCTCCTTTGCCTCAAGCTCAGTCAGACGCTTTCTCTTACGGCGGTTTATTATCGCGTCAACATCAAGCGAACCGTTTGTAAATGCGTATTCATACTCCATATTGACCGACGTGATAAGCAGGTACAGCAGGTAGATCAGCCCCACCATCACCAGCAGTATTACAAAGCCCATTGCCGGGATAATGCCCATCAGCGGCCCCAGTAAATAAATAACCAAAATGGCTCCGACTATGCCGCCGGCTATTTTTAAATAATCCAAAGTGTCCCTTTTTTTCTTAACAAGCTGTTCTATAAAAATATCCATACTCTGTTCTCCTTATCCTAAAACGCTGTTATTTAAATTCATTTTATCAAATTCAGGCTTTAATGTCAATCAAAAGCCGCAGCCCGGGATTTTATTCCGTAAAAGGTATATTTTCCGCTCCGATATCGGCCAGCTTCGATACCCGCGTCTGACCTGAGAAATCATTGCCGACAGCGTATACACCGCCGCTGCCGCTCAGGCCGAGAGTGTGTGCACTCCCGCACGAAACCGCCATAACCTCGTTCCAGAGCGCGACGGAGCCCTGATTTTTATCGTTGAGCCCCAGCGAAACCGCGCGCCCCTCTGAGGTAACGCATACAACATACTGAGCGCCAACCGAGGCAGAAACTATATCACTAAGCTCTGAGGAGTCGCACTGCTTATAGCTGTTATCACCTATGATCCTGACAGTACCGTCTCTCCTGACAAGTGCTGTATTGCGCTCGCCCGTTGCGATATACGCCACATTACTCTCTCCCTCAGTGCTGCACTGTCCGTACCTGTCCCAGCCGGCTGAGAGCACTGTACCATCGCTTTTGAGACCTATCGTATGATTGGCCGCCACAGCGACCTGCACGATATCAGACCATTCCTGAACGTCACACTGGCCGTATTCGTTATTGCCTCTTGCAACCACACGGCCGTTATCCTTTAGGCCAACGGTATGGCTTTCGCCCGTGGCAACCGCTGTAACATCAGTCCAGCCCGACAGATCGCACTGGCCGAACTCGTTGCTGCCGCAGGCTGTGAGCAGCCCCTCGTAGCTTAAACCTACAGTGTGGTTCCCTCCGGCGGACACGGCAATAATCTTTGACCAGCTGCCGGTATCGCACTGGCCGCTGCTGTTATCGCCGAAAGCAGCTACGCTTCCGTCTTTCTGCACAACCGCACTGTGATTATAACCGGCGCCTATCAGCCGTGCATACTGCTGCACTATCGTGCGGATATTTTCATCCGCAGCTCTGTAGCCGCGGCACTCGCAAAAGTGCTTGAGCGCATTTTTGTAGTCCTTTATATTCATATACGAAAGCGCCGCGGAATAGTGTATCTCGTTCCTGTCATCCTCAAAAAAGAAATGATTTTCCGCAAGAAGCGAAAGAGCCGGTGCAGCATTCGTAAAATCATTGTTGACGTAATAATTCATTGCCGTTTTGTAGTCAGTCTGCCTGCCTGTATAGCAGCGGTTAAACACCATTATCCCGACAACTATAAGCCCGGCGCACAGCACCGACAGGACTGCTATCAGGCTCTTTTTGTTTTCGGACATGCGCCTGCCTTTCACTTTCTCCGCCTCTTTATTGCGGATCTCATGTGTCAGGCGCAGCCTCAGCCACTCCTCGCCCAGAGCCTCCTCGGACACGATATCCTCAGCAAGCTCGGGCTTTGGGTTCGCCCATACGGTGCCATCGTCAAACAATATCCGCGATATCTCAACAAACACGGAACGCGTCAGCCCCGGCACCTCGACCAGCTGGGTGTTCCCGAAAGATGTTGCGGGCGCGGCGTTTACATTGACATACGGAATATTCTTAAGCTGGACGCACAGATTAAGCTTTGAATCAAAGCAGCCCGCATTTAAGTATACAGAGCGCACAGCTCTGCCGCAGTTATTAAAAAGTTTGAGCCTCATCACTGTGTCTCCGCTGCCGTCTCTTAAAATTTCACTTGTATCTATATATACCGGCGCATTGCCGCGGTTTTCATATTCGGTACGCTTTATGACCGCGTACGTCTTTTCTGCCATATTACCACCTGCGTATCAAATTTATACACAATAATTATACTACAAACTTCGACACAATACATTACATATATGTTAACACTGTAATACAAAACAAAAACAATTCATACAAATCGGCAGGGCATATGGTATAATGAGCGGGATATACTGAAATTAGGAGCGATGAGAAATGAATGTTATTGAAGCGATAAGAAACCGCAGAACTATCAGAAAGTTCAGGCAGGAGGCTGTCTCCTCGGACGACCTGATGAAAATAATTGACAGCGCAAGATATGCAGCCTACGGCGGAAATCTCCAGCCGCTCAAATTCGCAGTGCTCCAAAACGGATACGAGGTCTATCCGCTGACGCGCTGGGCGGCATACCTCCCCGACTGGGAGCCCGCCGAGGATGAGCGCCCGACCTGCTATATTGCAATCCTCGGCGACACCTCAGTAAAGAGCACCTTTGAAGCCGACGCGGGCGCGGCTATCACCAACATGATGCTGTGCGCAGAGGAAATGGGGCTTGCCACATGCTGGCTCGGCGCGATAGACAGAGAGGCGCTCGCCGAAATGCTCGGCACAGAGCTTCCCGTACTCTACCTGCTTGCCGTAGGATATCCCAACCAGCAGAGCAAGGTCTGCGATATGAAGGACGGCAGCGTAAAATATTTCGAGGACGAAAACGGCGTTATAAACGTTCCCAAGCGTCCACTAAAGGATATAATTCTGTAAACCCGACATATAAAACCGGTGCATACGGGGCGCCAAAAAATCGTACGTAACGGACTAAAATCAGTTTTAGGCGGCGCTAATGCCGCCTAAAGCCTTGTCCGACGGCGCATGCGGATACTCCGGGGGTGGTTTTCGTTTGCAGTTAAAGGGTATAAATAAGAAAATCCGCCCCGTTAGGCGGATTTTCTTCACCGGAATTATTATTTCGTGATTTTTTAATATGATAAAACAAGTAAAATCAAGGACTTTGCCCTTGAACACTCCGGGCGGCTTTTTGTGGGCGCCCGATTAATTATTCTTTTTTGACTTAAGCTGTGCCGCTATCATTTGGTGCTCAGCATTGATCTCGCCGAGCAGCCTGCCAAGGCTCCAGTCTGCGTTAGTCTCGGTCAGCATTGCCTTGTGCGAAACGTTCAGCCTGTTCTTTTTCATAAAATCCAGAACCTTGTCAAGCATAGGCTTTTCCATGCCGCAAAACAGCATAAATTCAAATCCCGGCGCACTGCCGCCTATAGGCTGCTCTGCTGTGTTTTCAAATTCCTCCGGGCACGCAAGATAGCCAATCCTATCGCTCAGCGCATTGCCGCTTATATCTCTAAGCTCAACGCCCATAAGCGAAAGCACCGGCCTGAGCCTGCTTATCTTGGCCTTATCGACCTTATACCATAAAACCACCGGCTTCAAATTTTAAAACCTCCTTAAAAAATGGCTGCCGTTTTTAGCCCGGAGGCCACTGAAGCTGCCGTCCGGCAAGCAGATGAAAATGAATGTGCCCGACAGTCTGTCCGCCGTCCTCTCCGCAGTTATTGACTACTCTGTAGCCGTTGTCCGCGAAGCCCTTTTCGGACGCGACCTTTGATATCGCCTCAAAGATCTTGGCAATGACCGCTGAATTATCCGGGCTAATCTCGTTCGCCGAGCCGATATGCTGCTTGGGAACGAAAATAATGTGTTCCGGAGCCTTAGGGTCTATATCCAAAAAAGCATAGACATACTCGTCCTCATACACCTTTGTGGACGGAACCTCTCCGGCAACGATTTTGCAAAATAAGCATTCTGACATTATATCGCCTCCTCTGACAGGCGGTTCCGGGTGAGGAACCGCAGCTTTACCGCTTGATTTATTTTAATTTTATTTTTTCTGCAGTTTCTTGATTATCTCGGGCACCTTTTTCAGCGCAGCCGCGGCTTCCTCGGGCTTTTTGCCTCCGGCCTGGGCGCTGTCGGGTCTGCCGCCGCCTCCGCCGCCAAGCTGCTTGGCTATCTCGGATATGACCTTTCCTGCGTGCGCGCCCTTATCGACAGCGTCCTTTGACGCCATTGAAACAAGATTGACCTTGTCGCCGAGCTTGGACGCAAGAACAACAAACACTCCCGGAAGCTTTGCCTTTATGCTGTCGCCCATCTCTCTCATGGTCGGCATATCGATATTATCATCAAGCAGCTTTGCAACGACCTTAACGCCGCCGACGTCCTCAGCATCGCCTATTACGTCGTCAACGCTTCCGCTGGCAAGCTTGCTCTTTAGCGAATCTATCTCGCGCCTTAATTCCTTTGTCTCGTTCATGACGCTCTCGGCACGTGTGAAAATATCCGTAGGATTAGTTTTGAGCGCGGCTGCGGTTTTTTCGATAACCATTTTCTGCTCATCCATCTGCTGCAGCACGTTATAGCCCGTCACGCCCTCTATTCTTCTGACGCCGGCAGATACGCCCGTCTCGCTGATTATCTGCAAAAGGCCTATCCTGCCCGTGTTGTCCACATGACAGCCGCCGCACAGCTCTATGCTGAAGTCGCCTATCCTGACGACCCGAACGCGGCTTCCGTACTTCTCGCTGAACAGAGCCATTGCACCCATAGCTCTTGCAGTTGTGATATCCTCCTCAAAGCGCTCTACGTGCACGGCCTCCATAATCTTACGGTTGACGATCATGGCTGTCTCGTGCAGCTCCTCAGGCGTCATCGGCTGATAATGCGAAAAGTCAAATCTAAACCTGTGCTCATCAACATAAGAGCCCGCCTGTGCCACATGCTTGCCGAGCACCTCGCGCAGTGCGGCCTGAACCAGATGTACAGCCGTATGGTTTCTCTTTATAGCCTCGCGTCTTTCGGCATTTACCGCTGCGGTCACGCTGTCGCCCGTGCTGAGCGTTCCGTTTTCAACTATGCAGTAATGCCAAAATCTTCCGTTCTTCTTCTTAGTGTCAACGACCTTTAAAGCGGCGTTATCGCTGTTTATCACGCCCGTGTCGCCGACCTGTCCGCCGCTCTCGGCATAGAACACTGTTCTGTCGAGCACCAGGGTGACCTCGTCGCCCGCGGAAGCCCTGTCTGTTCTTGCACCGTCCTTTGATATTCCGAGAACCTTTGACGTTCCGCTCAGCTTATTGTAGCCCTCGAACACAGTCGCATCTTCGATATCGATAAAAATATCGTCCTCCCATGCCGCATCGTCCATATTCCCGCGTGCGTTTTTAGACTGTGCACGCTGCTTGCCGAGCAGATCCTCAAACATCTTGGTCGCGACCGCAAAGCCGTTCTCGCCCAATATCTCCTTTGTCAGATCAATCGGGAAGCCGTAGGTGTCATAGAGCTTAAATGCGCGCTCTCCGTCGAGCTCCTTTAAGCCCGACTCTTTCATCTCGTTCATATATTGCCTGAGTATCTGAATACCCTGGTCTATCGTCTCGTTGAACCGTGCCTCCTCGCTCTTTATAACGCTTTCGATATAGTCAAAATTCCTGTCAAGCTCCGGATACGCCGACATAGATTCGTCAGCTACCACTCTTGCCAGCTTATAGAGGAACAAATCATTTATGCCGAGCATCTTTCCGTGCCGTGCCGCACGTCTGAGCAGACGGCGCAGCACATAGCCCCTGCCCTCGTTTGAGGGCAGCACGCCGTCGGAGGTCATAAACACCGTGCTTCTGACATGGTCTGTGATTACCCTGAGCGAAGTATCGACCGCACTGTCCCTGCCGTATTCAACGCCCGCGATCTCTGCGGCGGCGTCAAGCACCCTGCGTATGGTGTCGACCTCGAATATAGAGGTGGTGCCCTGCATTATGCACGCAATTCTTTCAAGACCCATACCCGTGTCGATATTGGGATGCTCCAGACGGTTGTAAACGCCGTTTTCATCCTTGTCAAACTGGGTAAAGACCAGGTTCCAGAACTCCACGTACCTGTCGCAGTCACAGCCCACAGCGCAGTCCGGGCTTCCGCAGCCGTATTCCTCACCTCTGTCATAATACAGCTCAGAGCACGGCCCGCACGGACCCGTGCCTATCTCCCAGAAGTTATCGTCCTTGCCGAGATACACAATCCTGTCCTTTGAAACGCCTACATGGTTGACCCATATGTCAGCCGCCTCGTAATCGTCATTGTAAACGCTGACCCATATCCTGTCCTTTGGTATCTCAAGCACCTCGGTGGCAAACTCCCACGCCCATTTTGTAGCGTCCATCTTAAAGTAGTCGCCGAACGAGAAGTTGCCGAGCATTTCAAAAAACGTGCCGTGCCTTGACGTATGTCCGACCTGTTCAATGTCCGGAGTTCTTATACACTTCTGGCAGGTGGTCACGCGCTTTGCCGGCGGTGTTTCCTTGCCGGTAAAGTACGGCTTAAGGGGCGCCATTCCCGCATTTATAAGCAGCAGGCTTGCATCATTCTGCGGCACAAGCGGAAACGACGGCAGGCGCATATGCCCTTTGCTCTCGAAAAATGTTAAAAACTTCTCTCGAATTTCGTTTAAACCTAATTTTTGCATAATTTATACCTCTTTTTGTTTTCTTTCGATTAAATAATAATTATATCAATCTTCTTTATTCCCGTCAAGGGTTTTGAAGATATACTTATATATATCATCGGCATTCTTTCTGAGCAGTTCTTTAGCGCGGTTTGCCTCGGCACGGCTGCCTGCGTCAACCTTAAGCTCCAGGATGGGAGAACCCGAATCCAGCATTGTGAGCGACGCAAAATATCTGTTATACGATACCGGCTCGATATCACAGACGGTGCCGTTGGGGTTTGTTTTTTCGTCAAACTCGTCCCTTTGCGCATACTCCTTGATATTCTTTCTGATCGTGCGCGGAACTCTGCCCGAAAAAAACTCGTTGGCGTCACTGCCCTTTTCGGTAAGCCTTACGCATTCCGCCTCCCTGTAACGGAGCTTTTGGATAAAACCGTCCTCTATGAGCTCACTCAGCATGATGCTCAGATCAAAGTAGCTCATGACCTCCTCGTCCCATGTCAGCAGCTCTGTCAGCTTTTCAAGCGGGAGCGGATAGCTGTAGACCTTTAGCGTATAGAGTATCGCAAACTTCATCTCATCTTTTTCCAAAAACATTTTATCTCTCCAAACCGCCGGTTTTATTTGCCGTATTCGGTGTACGGCTTCTTGTGTTTAAAATACACGCCGATCAGCCCCGGCCCCGTATGCGCCGTAACGACCGGCCCGATATGGCTGAAGCTTACCGACCCGGGATTTACGCGCTTTCTTATCAGCGGCTCTATCGCGGCGGCTTTGTCCTGCGCGTCAGCATCGAGTATCACTACCTCGTTATTTCCCGGATCCTCCATGCGCTCCTCTATATATCCGACCAGAACCGACATAGCCTTTTTAAGGCCTCTGACCTTTTTGTAGGCCTCGACCAGTCCGTCGGTTATCATCAATATCGGCTTTATATCAAGCAGATTGCTGACCGCCATGGTCGTTGCCTTTATCCGTCCGCCCTTTTTGAGATAGGTAAGGTCGTCGACTATGAAATATGCAGTGTCGCGCTCAAACGCCTGTTTAAGGAAGCTTATTATCTCATCCTTTCCGGCTCCGCGCTCTGCAAGCTCTGCCGCCTCTACTACCGGGAAACCTATTGCGTAGGCGTACATTCCGGAATCTATGACAGTGATATCATATCCCTCATCTCCGAGGCTCTCGGCTATCAGCCCGGCCATGCTGTTTATACCGCTGCCCTTTGCCGATATCGAAACGTATATTATCGGGTTCTCCTTACCCATTCGCCTGAAGATATTTTCAAGCTCCTCCGGCGACATCTGGCTTGTTGTCGGGATACTGCCGCTCGCTCTCAGCAGACTGTAAAACCTGTCCGCAGGGTAGTCCTTATCCACTATTATGCTCTCACCGTCAAGGTTCACCACAAACGGCAGAACCTCTATGCCGTATCTCCCGGCGGTCTCTGGCGCGATATCCGCCGCTCTGTCAACCAATAATTTTACCATATTTATCCCTCCTGTTTAATTTGAGGCTCCGGATACCTTGTAAGGCGTCCCTTGCTCTGCATTCCGTCAAACCCGAGCTGCCTCAAAACCTCGTAGACCGCAACGGCGGCCGCATTTGAAAGGTTAAGCGAGCGCATGTTTTCCAGCATGGGTATTCTGACGCAGTCCTCATAATGCTCATGCAGCAGCTCCTCGGGCAGTCCCTTTGTCTCCTTGCCGAACACAAGAAAGATATCTCTGCCCGCGTCCGCAGCCCGTTTATAATCTATATCCGAATATTTGCGCCCCGCTTTGGTGCTGAAATAATAAAACTCCGCATTTTTGTTTTTTTCAAGCACCTCGTCAAACGCGCTGTATTCGCTTATATCAAGCGCGTCCCAGTAATCAAGCCCGGCGCGCCTGACCTGCTTTTCACTTATATCAAATCCCAGCGGGTGCACCAGATGGAGCGCACTGCCCGTAACGCTGCACGTCCTTGAAATATTCCCGGTATTTGCCGGTATCTCGGGCTCCACTAAAACTATGTTTATTTTCAAATCTAAAGCATCTCCTTATTATGTCCAGAGCTTTCTGTCAAGCGAACGGTACTGTATCGCTTCGGCAATATGCCCCTGCTCTATATTTTCGCTGCCGTCTAAGTCGGCGATAGTCCTCGCGACCTTCAGCGTTCTGTTATACCCCCTTGCGCTCATGCCAAGCCTTTCAAACGCTTCCTTAAGCATTTTGTTGGTCGCACTGTCAAGCACGCAGTACTTATCGATAAGCGGCGCAGTCAGGCGGCTGTTTGAATATATCCCGTCGTTTTTATAGCGCTCGGTCTGGAGCTTCCTCGCCCTGTCGATGCGCTTCTTTATCTCTGACGAGGGCTCGGTTTTCTTACGGCTTTCAAGGTCGCTGTACTCAACGGCAGGAACCTCGATATGCAAATCTATCCTATCAAGCAAGGGGCCGCTTATCCTGTTTAAATATTTGCTGATTTTTTGGGGAGTGCAAATACATTCATGATTTTTATCGCCGAAATATCCGCACGGGCACGGATTCATAGAAGCGACGAGCATGATCTCGCACGGGTATGTAAGCGTGCCGCTTGTCCGCGTGATGGTGATAACTCCGTCCTCCAGCGGCTGGCGCATTACCTCCAGCGCGTCCTTTCTGAACTCCGGCAGCTCGTCCAAAAACAGCACCCCGTTATGCGCCAGGCTTATCTCTCCCGGCTTGGGATAAGTCCCTCCGCCAGAGAGCCCTACTGCCGACACTGTGTGGTGCGGGCTTCTGAACGGGCGGCTCATTATCATCGGCTCGCCTCTTTTGAGCATTCCGGCTATACTGTACACCTTTGTCGCCTCAAGCGCCTCGTCAAACGTCATATCCGGCAGTATTGACGGGATACGCTTTGCAAGCATGGTCTTTCCGGAACCCGGCGGCCCGATAAGCAGCAGGTTGTGTCCTCCGGCCGCTGCGACCTCTATCGCACGCTTAACGTTCTCCTGTCCTCTTACCTCCGCAAAGTCAAGCGAATGCTCTCCCGCTCTGTCAAACAGCTCCTCCACGTTTATCTCAAGAGGCGGTATGCGCCGGCTTCCGCTCAGGTGCTCCGTGAGCGCGCCAAGGTCGCTTACACCGTACACATTTATGCCGCTGACCAATGCCGCCTCGGCAGCATTTTCCTCGGGTACGAAAACCTCAGTTATACCAAGCTGGTAAGCCTCGATAGCCATAGGCAGGATACCGCTGACCGGCTTAACGCTGCCATCCAGTGAGAGTTCACCCATGAACGCGCACTTTTCAACGTCCCGGGCATAGACCTGCTCAGACGCGGTCAGAACCCCTACCGCCATAGGGAGGTCTAAATACGCGCCCTCCTTTCTGACGTCCGCCGGTGCAAGGTTTACAACGATCTTCTTGCCGGGTATCATATACCCAAAGCTTGTCAGTGCACTGCGCACACGCTCCTTAGCCTCGCGCACAGACGTATCGGGCAGCCCCACTATCTCCCAGCCGGGAAACCCGCCGCTGACGCTTGTCTCAACCGTTATTCTGTAGCCGTCTATCCCACGGATCCCGCAGCTGCTTACTTTTGTAATCATAATATATCACCCAATCTTTTTCAATAAGGGGCGCAGCCCCGTCATTATATCTCAACATATCTCTTGTCATAATCGTCCCTGCTGAAGTAGGTGGAAAGCGCCGGTTCAAACAACACTCCCTCGCGCACCCTTATCTCGGGATGCCTTATCGTCAGCTGTATCGCCTTGTACACAAACCCGGCCGCCAGGTTCGCGGCCTCGATAATGCTTAAGCCCTTGAGCATGGCTCCGGTCAGCACGGAGGTGTAAATGTCGCCCGTACCATGGAACGGCCTGTTGACAAAACCGCAGTTGACCTTGTAATACTTGCCCGTGTCGCCGTCGTATACCGCCACGCACATTGAGTTCTCGGAATCCATAACGCTCGTTATCACAACATACTTAGCCCCCAGCGCCGCCAGCTTTTTCAAATATCTCTTTATCTTTGAATTGCTGACCGGGCGGCTTGAATACTTCTCTCCCGTCAGCAGGCACGCCTCGGTAACATTAGGAGTGATTATATCCGCAATGGAGCAGAGCTCCTTCATGCCTCCAAGCATACCTAAAACCTTTTCGGAATAAAAATCCCTGCTCGACAGTATATTATCGCCCATGACCGGGTCAACCACAAGCAGCGCGCCGTTTTGACCGGCCTTTTGCATAAAGCCCTTTAGTATTCTTATCTGCTCCGCGCTTCCCATATACCCGCTGTATACCGCATCAAATTTAAGACCTATCTTCTCCCAGTGGTCGATTATTTTCTGCATTTCTCCGGTCAGGTCACAAAACGTGTAATTCTCAAATTCAAAGGTGTGAGTCGAAAGCACGGCGGTAGGCAGCGGACAAACCTCCACGCCCATGGCCGACAATATCGGAATGACCTCGGTAAGCGACACCTTGCCGAATCCCGAGATATCGTGCACCGCACACACTTTAGGTATTATATTAGCAATTTCTTCTGTCATGTTCTATCCTCCATGCTGCCGTTTATAAGCAGATCAAGCTCCTCTTCCGTAAGCTCTCTTGCCTCGCCCGCGGCAAGGCTTTCATCAAGCTCAAGGCCGTTCATCTTTATGCGCCTGAGCGCTGTCACGATCTTCCCGACAGCCTCAAACATACGCTTGACTTGATGAAACTTTCCCTCGCATATCACTATCAAAGCACGCCTTTCACCGTGCGGTACAAGCTCTGCCGGCCGGCATTTAAAGCCGTCTTCCAAAAGCAGACCGTCCCTAAAGAGCCTAATATCCTCAGCCGTCACGCTCTCACTGAGCTCCGCCTCGTAAGTCTTGGGGATATGCCTGCCGGGACTTAGCAGCTTGTGTGCAAGCGCGCCGTCATCAGTCAGGATAAGCAAGCCTGTAGTGTCGATATCAAGCCTGCCCATAGGGAACAGGCTGAACTTTTTAAACTCCTCCGGCACAAGCTCTGTAACCGCCTTATGAAAATTATCGCTCACTGCCGAGACGTAACCTTTTGGCTTGTTGAGCATGATATATACATGCTCCCTGTATTTGAGCTCCGCGCCGTCAAGACAGACCATGTCCGTCCCGGGCGTGACCGGGGTCTCCGGCACGGCCGCGGGCTTTCCGTTCACCGCGATCCGACCGTCCTTTATCATTTTTTTTACATCTTTTCTGGAGCCCAGCTTTAAGTGAGCCGCCAAGTATTTATCAAGTCTCATATACATCACCGTTCAGGCTTTCCGCTCATAAATCCCACCGCATATAAATATAAATTATTATATGATTTATTTCAGGAGGAAGATTATGAAGAAGTTTTTAAGAGCTTACAAATATAAGATAATTTTTATAATTATTGCAGCCCTGCTCATCGCAGTAATTTTTGCGCTCTTTTCGGTCGACAGCGCAACTAACTCCAAAAATATTGAATTTATCAAATCATACGGCTGGGAGACTGAGGGCTCGCCCTCAGACATCTCCCATATAACTCTCCCCGAAACGCTTACCGGCATATATGCGTCATATGCGCAGATATCCGCCGTCAACGGATATTCACTTTCGGATTACTGCGGCAAAAGCCTTACAAAATATTCCTATCCGGTGCTGAACCACAATCTGTCGGAAACAGGCAGGGTTCGCGCAAACGTGCTTTTATACAAATCGGATATCGTCGCTGCGGACATAAGCCTGCTTACCGACGGCGGCTCTACCGTCCCCATATCCGATACATCTGAAATACAGCCCTGAGCCATAGGCTTAAAGCCGCTCAGATTATTATATCACAACCGCGCTTTTCTTGCAATAATTGGCTTAACATTTTATATTATCAATTTTTAAAAAAAATTTACAATTGGCTATTGATATTTAGGCGATAATATTATATAATGTATATACAAAAAGTATTTCGCAAAAATATTTTTTAGTTTATTTTATACAATGACTGGAGGTAGTACTATGACTTACAACATCATTACAAAGAAGTTAAACTTGGCGGATTCCAGTAAAGAAAAGATTTTGGATAAGGTTACGAGACTTGACAAATTTTTTAATGATGACAGCACCGAGTGCAAAATAATTGTTTCTGAGCTAAAAGATGATATTATTGTTGAGATCACATTCAGATATAAAGGCTTTATCATCAGGGCAGAGGATACGAACCGCGACCTGCTGACCGCAGTTGACAACTGTCTTGCAGCTATCGACCGCCAAATCAGGAAGAACAAGACCAAGCTCTCAAAGAGGCTCCGTGACAGCGGCTTCGACAAGTACGAGAGCATCGATACACAGCCCAGGCATGTTGAGGAGGAGACCGAGTTTAAGATAATCAAGAAAAAGATCTTCTCCGCAAAGCCCATGATGGTCGAAGAGGCAATACTCCAGATGAATATGCTGGGACATTCGTTCTTTATCTTCAACGACCCCGACACAATGTCCCCAAACATTGTTTATAAGAGAAAAGACGGAAACTACGCACTGATAGAATTGGGCGAATAATATTTTAAAATAAATTTACGGGGCTGCAGCGGCACGGAACTTAGACCGGCTGCCTGCAGCCCTTTTTTCTGCTACCGTAAAATTAATACACAGCTGCTGCTTGAAGCCTTGCACAGTATATGATAAAATAGACAAAAACGATAAAAATACGGGAGATGAAGTTTATGAAAACAAAATTTAAGATAACGGCGCTTCTGCTGATTGCCTCGCTCATGCTTTCACCGTTCGTATATTCCGAGGGCGAGACGTATCCGCCGGACTCAGTGATGAACGTCTCTGACCTGCCGGTCGGAGACATCGTATCCGACACTGAGTTCGGAAATTTCACGATTATTTCGGCAACTGACGGACTGACCGCAGTGACTGTTGACTCAAATTCAAAGCAGTCCCCGGTCACCGGCATTAAATATTCAAAGCGCTTAAAGCTTGCCGGAACCGGAAGCACGCTCAACCGCGCAGTAAAGTTCACGGCTGCGGGGCCTGCTACTCTATTTATCGAGGGGTGCAGCGCAAACAAGAACGAAACCAGAACCGGCGTAGTCGTAAACGCCGAGGGTGAGACCATCGGAGAAAACTCATTCTCGTCAGGAATGGAAAACAAGCAGTATGATATTCCCGCAGCGGGGGATTACTGGTTCTATTCACTAAACAGCGGCATTAATATCTACTATATCAGGCTGACCTATGAGCCGCAGCCCGTCTATAATTTTGAGGACATGGACGGAATAGTTACAGAGCCCATGGACGTTATCTACACTGCTCCTATGGCGCCGGCTGACGGGGCAGGCACCGAGGCGGAGCCTATGAGCATCGCGTCCGCACTGCTTAACATCGCCCCGGGCGGAACCATATACTGCAGCGGCAGGTATGAGTTCGAAAAGTGCCTGCTTATAGACGCCGCTAACTGCGGAGAGCCCGAAAAAGAAAAACGTATCGAATGCTCAGAGGGAACTGTATTCGACTTCTCCGGAGAGCCGTATTCCAACGATGTCGGCACAAACCAGCGCGGCGTTCAAATAAACGGAAGCTACTGGCACATCAAAGGACTTGAGGTCTGCATGGCCGCCGACAACGGATTTTTTATCGCCGGCAAACACAACACGCTTGAGCTCTGTGTTGCAAACGCCAACCGTGACTCCGGTATCCAAATCAGCCGCCGCGCTGCTACAGTCAGCAGCTATGACGAGTGGCCGAGCGATAACCTCATTTTAAACTGCACATCATACAATAACTTTGACCCGGCGACCGGCGAGAACGCAGACGGCTTTGCCGCAAAGCTGACCTGCGGCGACAACAACGTGTTTGACGGCTGCATAGCATACAACAACTGTGACGACGGCTGGGACTGCTTCACCAAGAGCGCGACGGGGCCTATCGGAACACTGGTGCTGCGCAACTGCATAGCATTCCGCAGCGGACAGACCACCGACGGCAAATTCACCGACAACTCCGACGGCAACGGCTTTAAAATGGGCGGCAGCAAGATTGCGGCCACTCACTATCTATACAACTGTATAGCGTTTGAGAACAAAAATCACGGCTTTACGGACAACTCAAACCCGGGGCCTATTTATCTGACGAACTGTACCGCATACAACAATGCGCTGGACGGCGGCTCAAACAAGAGTAATTTTGACTTCGCGCGGGACAAGGAGAGATCCAACAATACGCTTATAAACTGCCTGTCATATGCGCCGAATGCTATCGGCGCGGATAAGTTTATCGGTTCTGTCAAAAATTCTGTGCTCTACAGCAAGGACAAGAAAAATTATTACTACTTTGACGATCTGAATAACGTAAGCTGGGACAGCAAGCCCGGCACAGTCCTGCCGACAGAGGAAATCAGCAGCGTAGACGACTCGGTATTTGTATCGGTCGAGTCTCCCGAGCTCGGGGCTGACGTACACACGCTCTGGAGAAACGCCGACGGAAGCATTAACATGGGCGGCTTTCTGAAGGTGGCGGACGGCACCGCATATAAGCAAATGGGCATAGGTGCAGACCTGTCGGATTACAGCACGGCTGTTCCGACCGCTCCGCCTGTACAGACAAATCCGCCGCAGCCGACGCAAACGCCCGATACGGATATACCGGACTATATCATTTACGCCGCACCGGACGACTTTAACGAGAGCGTTATCGACATCAGGCTCGAAAACAATACCGAGACGGCGGCATCGCCGTGCATAATGCTTGCAGCCTACACCGATACGGAGGCCGGCAGCCTCCTCACCTCGTACGCATTCTTTGAACGCGGGATAGGCGCCGGCAGCTATGATGAGTTCTCATACGACCTGTCGGGGGTCGATTACAACAAGGTAAAAGTCATGGTCTGGGACAGCACCGACAGGCTGACGCCTCTTGCCAACTGCGCTGTGATCACGCCCGCAGAGCCGGAAGAGAATAATTAATAAGCGGCTTTTAATACCAAATAAACAGGGGGGCTGTATTACGGGCGGAGCGCGCCGTAGAAGTAGGAAGCCGTTGCGCCGCCGTCAATCAGGAAATCTGCTCCGGTAATAAACGCTCCCCTATCGCTCATAAGCAGCTCCGCAACATTTGCGACCTCATCAGCCGTGCCCGGCCGCCCTACGGGACACTTTAAAAACATATTTTTGTAGAAATCTCCGCGCGGTCCGTTTAGCTCGTCAAGCGCAAGCGGTGTTACTATAATGCCCGGAGAAATGGAGTTGAGCCTCGCCCCTCTTTCGCCCCATTTCACCGACTCCGCCATTACGCGCTTTTCGTTACAGCGTTTTGCCAGCTGATAGGCGTGAAGCGTATCCCTGATGTTTTCCGGCTGCAAAATATCCAACGACAAAAGCTCTTCTGCCGGAGTGCAGGCAAGCAGTTCATCCTCCTCCGGTGTGAGCTGCTTCATTCGGTGCCCGGACTGGCTGGATATCGTTACGCCAACGCCGCCGGGAGCTATCACCTTTCCGGCCTCCTCCAGCAGCACCGCCGTGCCGTACAGGTCTACCTTTAAAATAGCTTCAACAGGAGCCTGGCTCGGCGAAACCCCCGCAGCGTTTACCAACATGGTGATCTCGCCGTGCTTCTGAGCTTCGTCAATTACAGACAAGATAGATGTTCTTGATGCCAGATCCATCTCCGCCGGGAGAGCATCAAAGCCGGCCTCGGTCATCGTCTTTGCTGCCGCCAGCGCGTTTTCAAGGCTCTTATCACCGATAATTATTTTCTTTCCGTATCCCATTCTGCGTGCTATGGCTACGCCTATCTGCCCCGCGCCGGTAAGCAGCATAACTTCTTTTTTCATAAGTCTTTTATCAACCCTTTCAAAACTAATCTCTAAACCGATTTTTAGGCTTTAAGCCATTTTAAAACAGCTTCCATACTGCGCTCTGCATCGGAGCCGCAGACCGCCAAACCTTTTTTTACATACGCACCCCTGCAGGCATTTTCTATTTTACGCTCTGTACCGCTGAGGCCGCTGCCCTCGTGGGTGCAGAACGGATATATCGTTTTGCCGCTCCAATCGAACGCCTCCAGGAATGTATAAACCGCCATCGGTATATTTCCCCAATAATTCGGGTAGCCCAGATAGACTTCGTCATACCCGTCTATGCTCTCCGGCAGCGCCGAAAGCTCCGGCCTTGCGTTTTTACGCATATCCTCCTGAGCCTGCTTGATACAGGTATTATAGTCTGCGGCATACGGCGTCTTTTGTTCAAGCTTAAACAGCTCTGCACCCGTTGCCTCCGCAATATACCCTGCGACCCTTTCTGTATTTCCGACCTCGATATATCGGTATTGTCCGCCGAAGTAGTTTTCATCGGCTCTGGAATAAAACACGATTAGCTTTGCCATATCAAAACATCCCCTTTATTCTATTTCTTTTCAAACTCTTTTGCCACCTCATCGAGCAGCTCACGAATATTCAAATGCTGCGGACAGGCTTTCTCGCACTTGCCGCACTTGATACAATCCGACGCCTTTCCCTTTCCGCCTGCGGTATGTACCGTGTTGTAATAGTAGTCGGCGTTCCAGTCGTGATGTATCTGCTTTGCGTTCATCACGGCGAACAGGTCGGGTATAGATATATTTTTCGGGCAGCCCGCAGTACAATAACGGCAGGAGGTACAGGGAATAAGATTCATGGATTCAAAAACCCCGCACACCCTTTTGACAGCGGCTGCTTCACTTTCGTCAAGCGGCCTGAAATCCTTCATAAACCCAATATTCTCTTTCATCTGCTCTATACTGCTCATACCCGACAGCACCATCATGATACCTTCAAATCCGGCTGCAAATCGAATAGCATAGCTTGCCGGAGAACCGCCGAGCTCATCAAGCACAGCCTTTGCCCGCTCCGGCAAATTCACAAGATTGCCGCCCTTTACGGGCTCCATAACGATTACCGGCTTGCCGAATTTTCGGCATACCTCATAACATTTCCGGCTTTGCACGGCCGGGTCGTCATAATCAAGATAGTTAAACTGTATCTGCACGACCTCGATCTGCGGGTACTCCGTTAATATCTGTTCCAGCACTTCCGCGCGGTCATGGAACGAAATACCAAAATGACGGAACTTTCCCTCCTCTTTCAGCTCAAGTGCGGTCTCGTAGGCGCGGCATTTTTTAAAAAACTCAAAAATCTCCGCGCTCTGCGCGTGCATGAGATAAATATCAAAGAAGTCAACGCCGCAGGCCTTTAGCTGGCTCTCGAAAAACGGACGTATATCCTCCTGCTTTTTGAAGAAAAAGTTCGTCAGCTTGTTGGTCAAAACATAGCTTTCGCGCGGATAGCGTGAGGTGAGACAAACTTTTAACGCAGTCTCGCTTTTACCGTCAAGATAACCGTGGGCTGTATCAAAATAATTAAACCCGTTTGCCATAAACTCATCCACCATGCTGCACATCTGTTCTTCATCGACCCCGCTGCCGTTCATAGGCAGACGCATACAGCCAAATCCAAAATTCTTCTTTATGCGTTCCATAAATTGATCCTCCTGTAACATTTTTCCTAATCAATACACCTGTTTAAAGACACATCCGTCTAATTATTAATCATATTATATCAAACCGCAGCCGCACAATCAATTTGAGTTTCGGTGCAGCTTGATAAGTTTTTCTTATACGAAAAAGCCGCCCCTGCTCTGCAGGAACAGCCCTATATTATTTGAATTTACTTTTTAAAATTTCGGCAAACTCCTCTATGTAAGCCCCTGTATGGTCCTTCTTCCAAAACAGGCAGTAATTACGCGTTATCTGCCTGTCGTCCCGAAAGAGAGGGATACGGCGTACAGCGGCGACAGCGACATTGGCGCCGCCGCCCTCGGCCGGCATAAAGCCCTGACCGCTGATGACAAGCAGGCGCGCTTCTTCAAGATTTTCGGCATAGATAAATTCGCTCCGAAGCCCGATGACAGATCTGTAGTATTCCTGCTCATTTTCACGCTGGCCTTTAGACGCAACCAGAATGCAGGGTATGTTTTTGAGTTCCTGTGCCGTGACTGAAGAAAGTCTTGACATTGCGTTTGAAGCCGGGAGCTCAACATACACACCGTCAGTCTTTAAAATAAGATTGACATACTCGTCGGAAAACGCTCTGCGCTGGTCGCTCATCACCAGGTCTGCTCCTCCGCCTCTCAGCAGGTCGAACAGCTCCTCATGGTTGCCGGGCAGCAGCCTGACGGATACATCAGGGAGCTTTTCTGTAAAATCGTTCAGCGCAAGATGAAATTCCCGGCCGCTGAAGCTGCGCAGATAACCCAGCTTCAGCACCGCATCATCGCCCCGGGCTATCCTTGCGGCATTGCTGCAAAGCCGGGCAAAATCGGCGGCCAGCACCAGGCTCTTTTTGTAAAAATACTCTCCGGCAGGAGTCAGAGCAAGCTTTCGGTTATTCCTGTCAAGAAGCCGAAACCCAAGCTCTGCTTCCAGAGCCTTTATCTGCTGTGAGACCGCAGACTGCGAGATGTGGCACTCTTCTGCCGCCTCCGAAAAGCTGCCGGTTCTTACCACAGCCTGAAAATATTTTATTTGCCTTAGCAAGAGCTCACCTCCTAAAAGCGCTCTATCGTTAAATGCAGGCATCATATCTTGACGCCTGCATTTTATACCCTATTCCTTTGCCTTTGTAGATATCTTTTCAAGGATCATAGTGATAAACTCATCAAGTTTAACGGAGCCTATATCACCTTTCTTTCTGTCACGAACCGAAACCGCTCCATCCTCGGCCTCTTTCTCACCTACTATCAGCATATACGGAACCTTTTCAAGCCTTGCTTCTCTTATCTTATAGCCTATCTTCTCTTTTCTCGTATCTACCTCTACCCTTATGCCGTGCTTTTCAAGCTCTGACCTGACGTCCGCGGCATAGTCCATATACTTGTCGGATATCGGAAGCACCTTGACCTGAACCGGCGCCATCCAAACCGGAAACGCGCCCGCATACTTCTCGATCAGGAGCGCGAGAGTTCTCTCATAACAGCCGATCGATGTTCTGTGTATAATATACGGATTCTTTTTCGTACCGTCTCTGTCAACATATTCCATTCCGAATTTCTCAGCCAGCATCTGATCTATCTGTATTGTGATGAGAGTGTCTTCCTTTCCGAAAACATTCTTTATCTGGATATCAAGCTTCGGGCCGTAGAACGCAGCCTCACCGACGCCGACCTTGTAGTCAAGGCCAAGGTCGTCAAGGATCGTTTTCATCTTGCTCTGCGCCTCGTCCCACTGCTCCTCTGTACCTATATACTTTTCGCGGTCGTTTGGATCCCACTGTGAAAACCTGTAGGAAACGTCCTCTGCAAGTCCCAGAGTTTCAAGCATGAACGCGGTGAGCTCCAGGCAGCCTCTGAACTCGTCCTCAAGCTGCTCGGGCGTACAGATAAGATGTCCCTCCGAGATAGTGAACTGCCTCAGGCGTATAAGGCCGTGCATTTCGCCCGATGCCTCGTTTCTGAACAACGTAGAGGTCTCATTAAGACGCATCGGCAGGTCTCTGTATGAGCGGCCGCGGTTTAAGAACGCCTGGTACTGGAACGGACAGGTCATCGGTCTGAGTGCATAGACCTCCTTGTCGTTGTCGGGATCGCCGAGAACAAACATGCCGTCGCGGTAGTGATCCCAATGTCCGGAAATCTTATACAGGTCGCTCTTTGCCATGAACGGCGTCTTTGTGAGCTGCCAGCCGCGCTTTTGCTCCTCGTCCTCTACAAACCTCTGGAGCAGCTGGATTATGCGCGCGCCCTTCGGAAGCAATATCGGCAGGCCCTGGCCTATATAATCAACAGTGGTAAACAGCTCCAGCTCGCGGCCAAGCTTGTTATGGTCGCGCTTTTTTGCCTCTTCAAGCTGCTCAAGATGCTCGCTGAGCGCGGTTTTGTTCTGAAAAGCTGTGCCGTAGATCCTGGTCAGCATTTTATTTTTCTCATCGCCGCGCCAATACGCACCCGTCACACTCAAAAGCTTTACAGCCTTTACCTTTCCCGTATAGTTCACATGAGGGCCTGCGCAAAGATCCACAAACTCTCCCTGCTTGTAGAACGAAATAACCGCGTCCTCCGGCAGCTCATTTATAAGCTCGACCTTATACGGCTCGTCCTTCATCAGTTCAAGAGCCTCCGCTCTCGGGAGCTCAAAACGCTCAATCTTCAGATTCTCCTTAGCTATCTTTTTCATTTCTTTCTCAATAGCCTCAAGGTCCTCCGCGCCTATACTCTGTTCCAAATCAAAATCATAATAAAATCCGCTGTCAATAGCCGGGCCTATCGCCAGCTTAACTCCGGGATAAAGCCTCTTCATCGCCTGTGCCATTACGTGCGAGGCCGAATGTCTCAGCGTCTGCAGCTCGTTTTCCATGTTTCATCGTTCCTTTCGTAAATAAAATAGCTTTTTAAAACCAAAACACCCCTAAGGCAACTGAAAAACATTGCCTTAGGGGTGCATAAATTTACACGGTTCCACCCTAATTACGGCCTTAGCCGTCACTCATTTTGTCCTTATCGCAGACTCACGGCCGGCTTAATGAGGATAGCTCCCGTTCAGCAGGCAGCTCGGAAGTGGTATTCACTGCCGCACCGTCAAAGAACGCTTCCAGCCTACGGCGTTCTCTCTCTTGTGACTTTAAGCAGCAGCTACTGTCTTCGTCAACGCTCTGCTTATATTCTAACACCAACAAAAATTTTTGTCAAGCATCAATTTTTAACCAAGTTATTAAAATCCAATAAGTGCGTTTCCGCAAATTCCGACTACTACGCCAAGGATCGCGCCGCCCATCACCTCAAGCGGAGTGTGCCCCAGAATTTCCTTGAGCTTTTCATCCTTGAGCACAGGGTCGCGCTCCTCCCACGCATCGACTATCATATTGATGATCTTTGCCTGCTCGCCCGCCGCACGTCTGACGCCCGAAGCATCGTACATAACGATAAACGCAAATGCGCAGCACATGATAAAGAGCGACGAATCAAATCCCTCTGCAAGGCCGACGCAAGTCGCCAGGCTTGTGACTATCGTGGAATGCGACGACGGCATTCCGCCGGGGCCGAAAAACCTGCCCCAGTCGATCTTTTTTGTTCTGAACATCTCAATAAACCCCTTGAGAACGCATGACAATATCCATGCAGTCAGAACCACAAAAAAAACCCGGTTATTCAAAAATTCTTCAAAATAGCTCATAATTATCTTTCCTTTTAATTCATTCACCAAAAACCAAAACGCTGTACTAATTTTCTCTTCTCAGCAAAGCGTCCGCCAGTTCCCTTAAAAAGCAAGCCCTATCGCCGAAAAAGTTCAGCGCCGCAACAGCCGCATCCGTCTTTTCTCTGAGACGCGCATCTGCGCCGCCTATGCCCAGCATTGTGACATAAGTATTCTTTCCGCCGGCCTCATCGCTGCCGACGGGCTTTCCAAGGCTGCCCTCGTCTCCGGTAACATCAAGTATATCATCTTTTATCTGAAAAGCCAAGCCTAAATTTGCAGAAAATCTGCGGATTTGTAAAATTTCGTGACAATTCTCATCGGTGAAGCCTGAAACAATACAGCCCATCACCGCCGCCGCTTCAATAAGCGCACCGGTCTTTTTGCCGTGCATGCCGGTGAGATTGTCAAGAGTTACATCCTGCTTGTTTTCACTCTCAAGGTCAATGACCTGTCCGCCTATCATCCCGCGCACGCCCGAGGCCGAGGCCAGACATCTTATAAGCGCAAGGCTCCCGCCGCAGTCTATAGTCTTGAACGAACCGGGCGCCGACAGCAGCTCAAATGCCATATTCAGCAGTCCGTCACCGGCAAGCAGCGCAATATTCTCGGGAAAGGCCTTATGGCAGGTCGGCTTGCCGCGCCTTAGGTCATCATTGTCCATGCACGGCAGATCGTCATGGATAAGCGAATACGTATGAATCAGCTCCACTGCACAGCCCGCCGTAACTGCGTCATCAAGACTGCCGCCGAGCATTTCCGCAACCGCCGCCGTCAGAACGGGACGTATGCGTTTGCCCCCGGCAAGCAGACTGTAGCGCATTGCCTCATACACTATCCTCTCCGGAGCATCCGGAATATTTATTATTTTCTCAAGCTTATCATTTATCATGCCTGTATACAGGCTGAGTTTACTCTCAAAACCGCTCATAATCTCCCTCACTGCTCGGCTGCGCCTTTGAAAGGCTGTGCTGTCATCTCGCCGGTCTCACTGTTTTTTATAAGAACGTTGATCCTCTGCTCCGCTTTATCAAGTGCGGCTGTACACTCCCGAGTCAGCCGAACGCCCTTTTCAAACATCGCAAGCATTTCATCAAGGCTCGTATTTCCGTTTTCCAATGCCTTTACTATCATCTCAAGCTCTTTCAGATTTTTTTCAAACGTTTCCTTACTGTTTGTATCGCTCGCAGCGCCGTCTAATGTCTTATCGATATTTTCTATATTCTCACTCAAATTTATCACCTCTCTGATTTATTTTGGCTCCGGAACTGTGTCTCCTCAACGCTTTTAACGACCGCACCGAGACTTCCGTCTCTCAGCATGACTGATATCCTGTCGCCCTCGCTTACGTTCTCTACACTGCTTATAACCATGCCGTCACCGCTGCGGGTGACTGAAAATCCGCGTCCCAGCATATCAAGCGGGCTCAGCGCCTCAAGCTTTGAAGCAAGCTCCCGAAGCGTATGCTTTTTCTCGCTCAGCAGCCTCTGACAGGAATTTTCAAAGCTGCGGCTCAGGCTGTCGAGATATATCCTGCTGTTGTCTATGGCTGAAGCCGGATTTTTAAGGACACGGCTCTCGGCCGGAACTTTAAGCTCCAGACGTTTTTTCTCGATAATGCGCACCGCGCATGTATACAGCCGCAAATAGACGTTATTAAACTTTTCGCGCAGCTCGGTCTGTGACGGGACTACCAGCTCCGCTGCCGCGCTCGGCGTAGGCGCTCTTAAATCTGCGACAAAGTCCGATATCGTAAAATCCACCTCATGACCCACAGCAGACACTATGGGGATGCGGCAGTTATAGATCGCTCTGGCGACGCTCTCCTCATTAAAAGACCACAGATCCTCGATAGAACCGCCGCCGCGTCCGACGATAAGCACATCGGCTGTACCGGTTTTGTCAAAGTAGTTTATGGCCTCTACTATGCTGGCGGCTGAGTTCTCACCCTGGACAAGCGCGGGATAGAGCAAAACATCCGAATAAGCAAAGCGCCGCGACAGTATATTTAAAATATCCCTTATGGCCGCACCTGTCGGCGCAGTTATTACACCAATCGTCTTTGGATACTTTGGCAGAGGCTTTTTCGCCCCCGGCGAAAACAGCCCCTCTTTGTCAAGCTTATTTTTGAGCTTTTCGAATGCGGCGTATAAATCACCTATCCCGTCTTGCTCCATATGCTCAATATACAGCTGGTACTGTCCGTCTCTTTCATATACGCCGACCCGTCCCCTCGCCAGCACTTTCATGCCGTTTGCCGGTTTGAAGTCAAGCCGCGCCGCCGCGCTTCTGAACATAACCGCGCGGATAACGCCGGTATCGTCTTTAAGCGACATGTACATATGCCCCGACGAATGAGCCTTGAAATTTGACAGCTCTCCCTTTACAAGCACATTGCTTAATATATCGTCACGGCTTATCAGCTGCTTTACATACAGGTTCACCTGAGTAACCGTCAAAGCCTGTCTCTCAATCATTATATGCCTCCGGTTCGTTTTTTTCTGTACGCTAAACAGAGCTGAGACACAAATCTCCGCTCTGCCGAATATTAAAGCTAAAGAGCTTCAAGCTGCTTCTGGATACCTCCCAGAACGCCGTTCACAAATGCGGCTGCTTCCTCCCCCGCGAATCTGCGCGCGAGCGTCGCCGCCTCGCTTATCGTGACCGCCAGAGGTATATCGTCCATATAAAGCATTTCATAAACCCCAAGCCTCAGCGCAGCAAGGTTGACGGAATCCATTCTGTCAACCGTCCATACCCTTGAAAACTCTTCGATTTTTTTATCGATCTCTTCAATATTCTTAACCACTCCGGCGACAACGCTGCCGATATATTCACCCTGATTGCCCGCGTCATGTTCCAGAAAGAAATCAGACAATACCGCGGATATGTCATCCGGGCGAAATTTATATTGAAAGAGTATCGTAAACGCGTATTCTCTCGCTTTTTTTCTATCCATTACATTTTACAGAATTAAATAAAATTCCGTCCTTTCGTTCGTGAAATAAATTTGCGGAAATCTTAACTCTCCCTACAGCTCTATGCTGCCCTCATCGGCTTCTGCATTAGGCTCGTCCTCAGCAGCAGGCTCAGTTTCTTTGTTGACGTCCTGCCCGGAAGCCTGCTCATTATCCGGCTCAGACTGACCCTCATTATCAGGCTCAGCATCTGTATCGGCTTCCTGCGCCGCCTCAGCTTCCTGCGCTTCATCGGAAACGTCTCCGATATTCTTAGGAGGTATTTTATCGCCGTCACTCCTTGGCACATTAACGCCCTCAACGCTGACGTTTACAGCCATAACACTGAGCCCGGTCATAGCCTCGACCTCGCTTTTTACCTTTTCCTGGATCTCCCAGGCAACATCCGGGATCTTTGCACCGTACTCAACGATAATAGCCAGGTCCAAGGTGACCTCCTTGTCGCTGACGCTGACCTTAACGCCCTTTGACATATTCTTTTTGCCAAGCAGCTCGGCTATGCCTCCGGAAATCGAGCTTACCATGCCTGACACTCCCTTAACGCTGCTTGCCGCAAGCGAAGCTACGATCGAGACCACGTCGTTTGATATATTTACGTTTCCAAACTGTTCAACATTATTATCCGTTATTTTTTGTTCAGCCATAATAAACAACCTCCTAAATGATTATAAAATCTATTAATATTGATTATAACATAACAATTTTAA
>DXIJ01000033.1 GCA_019112945.1 Candidatus Monoglobus merdigallinarum
TAAAAAGCTTCGAAGTGTATAACTTGTCCGAATTTTATTCTGTAGCGGCCATCGGGCCGTTTTTTTGTTTAATGCACCCGTATCCAAATTCTATATAAGAAGGAAGGGTCAACAATGAAGAAACATTTAAAGACAAATAAAGCAATTAAAAAACTGTCTGCAATTTTATCAATCATATTTATCGCATCTGCTTTACCTATGTTTTCAGTCAGTGCCGATACGGTATGCACGGCAAAGATAGGCAACGCATATTATCCTTCAATAAGCGCAGCGATCCAAAACGCCAAGGACGGAGACACGATAACTCCGGCAGCGGCGGACACAGTGATAACCTGCGGCGAAAAGGCCGAGCTTAAAGCCTCTATCACAATAGACGGCTTCACTTTTGGCAACGGCGGTTTTATCGCCATTGCCGGCAATCACGACCTAACGCTTAAAAACTGTACGTTTTCGGCACAGTCGCCGTATACTGAAACCGAGGTCATGACGCCTGCCGCTCTGTCGGTAAACGGAAAGCTCACATTTACCGACAACGACTTTTCAAGAGCCTCCGACAAGGCTTACTTCAACAATCTCGAAACCGGCTCCAACGCTGTCTATCAGCTAAAGGACGGCTCTTTGATCTCCGGCAATAAGTTCGGCTCTGTGCAAAACAACGCCGTCAGTATTTATACGGCAGCCGATAATGCTGCGATCACTATATCAAACAATACTTTTATGAAGTCATCAGCAGCGGTACGCCTAGGCAATAAACGCTTCACCGAGGTCAAGGCGGCTTTCAATTTCATTTCCAATACCGATGCAAACTCCACTGAATTTGTGATCCTAAAGGACGAGGGGACTGCCAGCCGCGAGATATTCACAGGCTACAAGCTAAGCTTTGTAGATCTTAAAACAGGTGAAAACGGCAGCACGGCGCTTTCAAACACTCCGCCGAAATACACTGTCAGCAGCCTTATTGGCATTAATCCGTTAGGCAACATGCCGCAGGCTGAATTTGCGGCGCTGCCTGCCGCTTCGGCATCGGCGGTTCCTACGCCGGACGGCTCTGAAGCTCCCGTGGTGTCAGACGCAACACCGAGCACAGAGCCAACTCAAGCACCGAGCGCATCGCCTGATCCGCAGTCTACCGACGCGCCCGGCACAGCTGCAACAGCCGCACCGACAGACGTGCCCGAGGCAGATGTGACGCCCACAGCGGAGCCGGAGACCACCGCAGTGCCGGCTGCCTCAGAAGCTCCTGAAGCATCAGCAACCCCGGAGACATCAGCAACCCCGGAAGCATCAGCAGCCCCTGAGGTCACCGCATCGCCCGAGGCTACCGCAGCACCGGGTTCGGAAACAACGCCTGCATCGCAGTTTACAGTGAGCATCACCGCTCCCGAGACCGTGGAGAAAATAAGCCTTATAAACAAAGAGACAAAAGCGGTCACCGACTGTGTTAAGGATGAGAGCGGAAATGAAATCAAATTCACCGCAAGTGTTCAGTCCGGCGAGTATGACATATTTGCGTCAGCCTCTGCCGAATATGAGATCGACCTCGTAAAAAGTGATACCGAAATTACTGTAAACAATGACAACGCTGCGGCAGAGCTGTTTGTTACCGAGGCAAATGATATTTCAGGCATAGAGATCCTGACGCCTCCCGAAAAGCTGTTCTACAAGCACGGCGAGACCTTTGACCCGTCGGGGCTGTCTGTAAATGTATTCAAAACGGACGGCAGCACAGACACCGTCATATACGGAGAGGATACCGGGGAGTTGTTCGCATTTAAGCCGAGCCTTGACACGCAGCTTCCGGTGATAGATCTATACTCCGGCGACAGAGAGGTCACAATCATATACGGCAACAAGTCTGCTGATATTGAGCTTGAATACATAATGAATTCCGCCGCAGTGACGGTGCTTGCTCCGCAGCCTAACGTAATTGCGGAATTTGACGCAGAGCTGCCGGGCGGTGCATATTACACCTCGTCGGAGGTCAGCTGGAGCCCTGCCATTTATCCGGGCAGCGCCTACAATTACGGAACCACCTACACAGCCGGCGTTACTCTTACCGCCAACGACGGATACTATTTTTCGACGGACACGGAAGCACCGTTCACCGTCTCGGTGAACGGTGATACGGCAGAGGTGTCAAGCGTCAGCAATGACGGAAAAACAGCCGTAATATCATATACCTTTGCAAGAACATGGCTTCCCGGCGGCTCAATAGGAAATTCTGACTTTTCGACAGGCGGCAGACCTACGCCGACGCCGAAGCCCGGACTTAACACCTACGACCACTTTGCATACATGGTCGGATATCCGGACGGATATATCAGGCCTGAAAGCAACATAACAAGAGACGAGGTCGCAACCATATTCTTCAGACTGCTTACCGATGATTCAAGAGCAAAGTACTGGTCACGCGTAAACTATTACATTGACGTACCGTCAGAGCTATGGTCAAACAACGCAATTTCAACGCTGACAAAGGCCGGTATACTTGACGGAGACGGCACGGCATATTTCAGACCTACAGATTACATAACAAGGGCAGAGTTTGCCAAAATTGCCGCCTCGTTCAGCGATATCGTATACAGCAGCACCGGAGCGTTCGGAGATGTAGGCGGTCACTGGTCGGAAAACTATATTAACATTGCCGCCGAAGAGGGCTGGATACAGGGCTATGAGGACGGCACCTTCAAGCCCGACCGGCTTATAACCAGGGCAGAGGCCATGACACTGGTCAACAATGTGCTTGAAAGACACGTTCAAACCGGCGGACTTTTAAGAGGTATGAAAACCTGGATAGACAACCGCGACACCAACGAATGGTACTACACTGCGGTTCAGGAGGCTACAAATTCGCACGACTACACAAGGCCGTCAAATTCAAGATATGAGACCTGGACAGCTGTGGGTGCAAATCCCGACTGGACAAAACTTGAACAGCAGTGGTCGTCTGCAGCAAGTGCGGGCGAGATAAATTAAACAGGCCTCCCGAAATATTAATATAGAGGGGCTTTTGGATAAACTATCCGAAAGCACAAACCGCCCGGCCGCAAAACTGCGGCTGAGGCGGTTTATTTTATGTCAAGCGTTATGCTCTTTCCGTTTAAATAGTTAAGGAGCCCGGCATCGCTTTCAAATTCAAATATAAGTTTATATGCAGTCAGCTCCTGATAGCTGCCGCCCACTGCTTTGGCTCCGTACTTGACGTCTCCTATTATCGGGTGCCCGAGGTAGCTCATAACAGCGCGTATCTGATGCGTCCTGCCGTTTAACAGCTCGGCCTCCAGAACCGTACTGCCGCGTCTTAACATCAGAGTATTCAGGCGCAGCGCGGCGGCTTTGCCGTTCTTGATACTTTTAGTCACAAACCTAAATCTGTTTTGCGCGGCCTTTACAATATATCCGGAAATCAGCTCGTCATTCATACGTAGCTCTCCCTCCGCTTTCAGGATATAAAACTTTCTGATTTCCCTGCGTTTTATCTTTTCGGCTATGATACTGTGCGCGGTTATGTTTTTAGCCGCGATCACAAGCCCTGACGTGTTTCGGTCAATACGATGGCACAGCGATGGAACATAGGCGGAATTTAAATCAATTCCGTCTATTCTTTGCATATAACGTCTGAACTCACTCTCCAGCGAATACCCCGCTCTGCCCGGCATATCCTGTGACGGCAGACCCGCAGGCTTGTTCAGTACTGCGATATTCTCATCGCTGTACACTATGTCAACGCTGCCCGCTGCTTCTTCCCATGCTGCGGTCTTATCTTCATCTCCGAAAAATTCATCGCTTATATAAAGCTCCAAAACATCCCCGGCATTAAGGCACAGGCCGCCGTCCTTAACGCGCTTGCCGTTGACCTTAATCCGCCTCTTTCTGAGCGATTTATATATAAAAGACCGTCCGCTGCGGGGCAGCGTCTTTTCCAAAAACCTTACCAGCTTTATCCCGCTGTCCGTGCCTGAAACCTTAAACGTTTTCATATATTAACACCTGCAATATCTTTTATCACTTCTCCTGCAATTATCATACCCATAACAGGCGGAACAAAACTCACACTGCCCGGAACCGGCTTTGCCGAACCTTCATCAAACGCTACGCCCGCCGGCACAACCGGTTTTTCCTCGGAATACACTACCTTGAGCGACTTCACACCGCGCTTTTTTAGCTCGCGCCGCATAACTCTCGCCAGCGGACACACCGAGGTCTCGAATATATCACCAACCCTGAACGCCGTAGGGTCGAGCTTGTTACCGGCTCCCATCGCACTTATGACCGGGATATTATCCGCTTTGCAGCGGCAGATCAGTTCAAGCTTTGCACTGACTGTATCGACCGCATCGATAACATAATCATATCCGTCAAGCGGAAAATCACCTGCATTATCCGGCAGATAAAACACCTTGAACGAGTTTATCTTTATGTCCTTGTTTATGTCCAGCATTCGCTGTTTTAAAACATCTGTTTTGTAAGCCCCGACCGTGCTTCTGAGTGCGGCAAGCTGGCGGTTCAGATTGCTCTCCGAAACCGTATCCTTATCAAAAAGGTCAACCGCTCCGACACCCGCGCGCGCAAGCGCCTCTGCCGCAAAGCCACCGACGCCGCCGACGCCGAAAAGGGCGACCTTTGCTTTTTTCAGCCTCCCGATACCGTCACTGCCAAGCAGGAGCGAAGTCCTTTCAAACATATCAGCCATAGCATACTCCGTTTCGTAAAATATTCTTTATCGATCGTGCCTCAGCACGTCCTTGCGTGCGAGCATCTCATCAATTCGCTCAATATAATCCTTTGGCTCCTTGACATTAAAAATGCGCTCTATCCTGTCTGTCTCGCGGTCAACGGTCTTGGTAACACCGCCGCAGCCCATGGATATTATAGTCTGGATCTCTTCCATTATGTAAATATTATACAGCGATTCACAGCCGGGCACTGAATATCCGACATTTTCAAGATTACCGAGCTGGTTTTTCTGACGGTACATATAATACGGACGCTTGCCGCACTCCGCCAAAAACTCCCGTGCATAGTCCGCCATTTCATTAACTGTTCCGGCGTCTGTCAGCGCATAGCTGCTTAAATTCTCATGCAGTCTTGAAGAACGCTTGATACTCATAATATGCACAGTTGTGTTCTCCGGCTTTAGCTTTTCAACTTCATTCAAAGTATATTTGAACATCTCGAGCGTTTCGCCCGGCAACCCTGCTATCACGTCCATATTTATGCAGTCAAAGCCGCAGCTTCGGGCAAGCGCCATTGCCGTTTTTATCTCCTGAGCCGTATGTGCCCGTCCGATGACCCTTAGCGTTTCGTCATTCATCGACTGCGGGTTTATGCTGAGTCTGCCGACGCCGTACCTCTTTAAGATACGCAGCTTTTCCTCTGTGATAGTATCGGGTCGGCCGGCCTCTACCGTGAACTCTCTGAGACTGCTCAAATCAAAACTTTGCGTAACGGCGTGCAGCATTTTTTCAAGCAGCTCCGGCGGCAGGGTCGTAGGCGTGCCTCCGCCGATATAGACATTCTCGACAGCGCTCCCGTTATCCCTGATGATATCTGCACAATACTTTATCTCGCGCTCTAAGCACCCGATATATTCCGGCATAAGCCTTGCCGCACTCTTTGTGCCGTTTGTGACAAATGAACAGTAAAGACATCTGGTAGGGCAAAAAGGTATGCCGATATAAAGGCTCACGCCGTTTTGCAGCATTTTTTCACGCACAGGAACCAGCGCGCCTGCGCACTCAAGCGCAAGCGCGGCCTTTCCCGGTTCAGTTTTAAGCTCGTTTACAAAATAATCAGCGGCTTCGCTGTTCGTCATGCCGCTGTCTAAAAGCCCGGTCGCGATTTTTGCGGGGCGTATCCCCGTCAATATCCCCCAAGGCCTATCTTTATCTATCTCAGACATTTTTCCAAAACCCTTTCAATCAGCATTTTAATCCCTAAGATACGGGTTATACCGACGCTCCTCGCCGACCGTTGTCGCTTCCCCATGCCCGGGACAGAGCTGTGTGCTGTCATCCAAGACCAAAATCTTAGTCTTGATAGACTTGATCTCTTGATTAAAATCTCCTGTGGGCAGATCTGTTCTTCCGATACTGAACCTAAACACCGTATCGCCGCAGAACACCACATTTTCAAACTTTAAACACATACTGTCTATCGTGTGACCGGGAGTATATATTACCTCAAAGCCGCTCCCGCCAAACGGTATGACGTCTCCGTCAGACACCGTAACGTCCGGTACAAAGGTCTCTTTTTTGCGTCCTATCTCGCAGCAGAGGCTTATTCCCATATTGCCAAGCACCTGAGCGCCTTTTGTGTGAGCGTACAGTTCTGCCCTTTTGCATTCATCAAGCAAGCCCCTGAGGCCTCCGATGTGGTCATAGTGGCCATGGGTCAGAATTATTTTTACGATCTCACAGCCGGCCTCTTCGGCGGCTCTTATGATCGATCTATGGTCTGCCGCCGGATCTATCACGGCAGCCTCGCCGCGTGCCTCGTCACAGAATATATAACAGTTAGTCTCAACAGGTCCCAAGACCATTCGCCTAATTTTCATACAGCGCACACCTTTCTGTAATAATTTTTATTATTGTCTGCAATAATTTTTATTATTGTCTGCGTCTGACAACGGATATAACACCCTTTAAATTTTTAAGATTATTCATTATCTTATCAAGCTGCGACGTATTGCCTATCTCGGTAGTAACCTCAACGATAGCCAACTCGTTTTTTCCGGTTCTCGCGTTAACGTTTGTAACGGGAGCTTTTGCCTCGTTTATCACCATCATAATATCAACAAGCAGATTGACCCTGTCTGACGCTGTAAGCGTGATCATAGAGCGGAAAGCCGAGGACGGAGTGTCCTCCTCCCAATGTACGGATATCAGCCTGTTGCGCTCGTTTTCGTCCGCCGCCGCGTTAATCATGTTTATGCAGTCGGCTCTGTGCACCGCAACGCCTCTGCCCCTCGTCACATACCCGACTATATTATCCCCGGGAACAGGGTTGCAGCAGTGCGAAAAACGAACCATGCAGTTCTCTATCCCCTCAACGGCAACACCGCTTGTGTTCGGCTTACTCGTTGTCTTTACCTTTATAGGAACCGCCAGCTCTGCCGGAGTTATCTCATGCTCCTGCAGCTGTCTGTTCTTGCACTCGGTAATAAATCGTGTTACAAATTTATTGGCGTTTATGCTGCCGTAACCAACGCCCGCATATAAATCGGTCAGGCTTCCAAAACCGTATCTCTTTATCAGCGGATTTACAAAATCCTCATCCTTTATATACTTCTGCGGAATTCCGTTTTTTGTCATCTCTTTTTCAATAGTCTCTTTTCCGGCAGCTATATTCTCCTCGCGGTTGACCTTGCGGAACCACTGATTGATCTTGTTCCTGGCCTCTGAGGTCTTGCATATCTTCAGCCAGTCAATTTTGGGGCCGTGCGGCACCGAGCTGGTTATTACGTCAACAAAATCGCCGTTCTGGAGCTCGTGAGACAGCGGAACGATTTTACCGTTCACCTTTGCGCCTGTCATCTTATTGCCGACCGCACTGTGGATCTTATACGCAAAATCTATCGGGGTCGAGCCAACCGGCAGGCTTATAACATCACCTTTTGGAGTAAATACAAACACCTCATCACTGAACATATCTATCTTGAGTGTCTGCATAAAGTCCTCGGGATTTGTTGTATCTTTCTGTATCTCAAGCAGATTTTTGATCCATTCCAGCTTCTCGTCCATATCGCTGGTGCCGCTTTTGCCCTCTTTATACTTCCAGTGCGCAGCGATACCGTTCTCGGCTATCTGATGCATTTCCCAGGTGCGTATCTGTATTTCAAACGGAGTTCCGTTGGGGCCTATCAGCGTTGAATGCAGCGACTGATACATATTGGGCTTGGGCATTGCTATATAATCCTTAAATCTGCCCGGAAGCGGCTTATAAAGCTCATGAACCATTCCCAGCACGGCATAGCAGTCCGATACTGAGTCGACAATCACCCTGACAGCGAACAAATCATACAACTCATCCATCGTCTTGTTCTGCATAAACATTTTTCTGTATATGCTGTAAAAATGCTTCGCCCTGCCCTCCACATGTGCTTTTATATGAATCTCATCCAGCTTTTGTTTTAATATCTCAATGATCTCACTTATATATCTTTCGCGCTCTTCACGCTTTTGGGCGATATTATCGACTATCTCATAATATCCTATAGGGTCTATATACCTTAGCGCAAGGTCTTCAAGCTCCATCTTTATCTTGGACATACCAAGCCTGTGCGCCAGCGGAGAATACACCTCAAGCGTCTCCCTTGATATCGCGCGCTGCCTGTCCTCGGACATATATTTAAGCGTCCGCATATTATGAAGCCTATCGGCAAGCTTTATAACTATGACCCTTATATCCTTTGCCATGGCAAAGAACATTTTTCTCAGCGTCTCGACCTGCTGTTCTTCCTTTGAGGAATAGGGTATCTTATCAAGCTTTGTTACGCCGTCAACCAGCATGGCTATAGTCTCGCTGAACTCGCGGACTATATCCTCGCGCGTGGAATCCGTATCCTCAACAACGTCATGAAGCAGAGCGGCGCATATTGATTCGGTATCAAATTCCATTTCAGCAATAATTGACGCGACCTGAATAGGATGGTTGACAAACGGCTCGCCCGATTTGCGTTTTTGCCCCTTATGCTTTTCAACGGCAAAATTGTACGCCTTTTCAACCATTGACAGATCGCCTGTTTTATTATATTTTCTAATAAGCTCTAAAAGCGTTGAAAGCTCGTTGCCCTTCATAAATATCACCCGATTTCAATTTCGAATATAACTAAATTAAGATGTCCCCACATTTTCGGCGGCGGGCTTGAATTAATTTCTCAGCAGGTAATGGATCCTGCTGAAAACACCCTATGCCGGAGCTGCGTCCCTTATTGAAACACATAAAACGCTGCCGCTGCCAAAGTAATCTGAACCGGTCTTTTTACCATGAGAAATCAAGCGATTCCAAAGGCAAAGCGCCGGTTCATTAAACTCTATTTATTTTACTTCGGTTTTTTTCATATCTTTAAGTATCAGCTGAACATTCTGAAAACCCTTATAGTCATTAATATCAAGCGCAAACGCGACGTCAACAAAGTCGCCCTCTTCAAACAGACTGTAATAATCACCCATGCCAAAGCCGACTGCATCCAAATACTTGCCGTCCTTGTAAAGAGTCATTCTCAAATGCTTGCCCTCGCTCATAACGCTTATTCTGTGTATTTTTATATTGCGGACTGAGAACGCCGGCGTCGGATTGTTGACGCCGAACGGTTGGAGCTTATTGATGTCGTTCACTGTGTCCATCGTTATATATGTCACCTTTATCTGCGCGTCAAGCGATATTGTGGGGATAAGCGCAAGGTCGCGTATCTTGCCCTTTGAATAGCTGTTTATCTTTCTTCTGAACTCTTCAATGTTACCGGACTTTATCGTCAGCCCGGCTGCAAGCTCATGACCGCCGAATTTTTCAAGCAGGTCGCTGCAATTTTCAAGTGCGCCGAACAGATTAAAGCCTGCAATGCTTCTTCCGCTGCCCTTAGCCGAATCTCCGTCCACTGCGAACAAAATCGACGGTTTATAATATTTTTCGGTTATCTTTGACGATACAATACCGACAATTCCATGGTGCCAGTTCTCATGCGGGATAACTAAAATGTCATCGTCCTTTATCTCAGGGTGCTGCTCGATATACTCAAGAGCTTCCTTAAACATCTTCTGCTCTGTCTGCTGCCTCAGTGTGTTCTCATGGCACAGGGAATTTGCGAGCTCAGCAGCTTTTTCGGCATTTTCAGTCAAGAACAGCTCAACGCTTGTTGACGCACAGCCGAGACGGCCGCTTGCGTTAATCCTCGGAGCAATTGTATAACCTATCGTTGAAGTAGTTATAGCCTTGCCGTTTGTTGAAACGTCAATCAGAGCTTTAAGACCTATATTTTTGGTCGTCTTAAATCTTTTAAGACCCTCTGTGACTATGACCCTGTTTTCGTCTATCAGAGGAGAAATGTCGGCAACCGTACCAAGACACATAAGGTCGGCATATTCGTCCATTAAAGTATTGATAGAGCGGCTGCTGTCAAGCGCCTGGATAAGCTTAAAGACCACACCGACGCCGGCAAGGCTCTTGAACGGATAATCGCAGTCCTTTCTCTTTGGGTCTATCGCCGCATAGACATCGGGGATCTGCTCCTTGCATTCATGGTGATCTGTCACAATAAAATCAAGGCCTATCGACTTGGCATAGTCTGCTTCTTCGACAGCCGTAATGCCTGTATCGACCGTTATGATAAGCTTTGTTCCGGAAGCCTTTATCTTATCAAGCGCATCCTTGTTTACGCCGTATCCCTCGACCATACGGTCGGGCACATAGTAGCCTACGTCAATCCCCATATTTTTAAGATACTTATATAATATGGCGATAGAGGTTATTCCGTCAACGTCATAATCACCGTAAATCGTAATTTTTTCATTATTCTTTTTTGCCAAATGTATCCTCTCGGTCGCCTTGTCCATATCCTTCATAAGGAACGGATCGTGCATGGTGCTGAGGTCTCTGGCAAGAAATT
>DXIJ01000034.1 GCA_019112945.1 Candidatus Monoglobus merdigallinarum
TCGGAGCTGCGGGGAAAAGCGTGGTTTTAAAAGACAAAAATATTGCGGGGTGTTTTGAATGATAAAAATAATCAAGAAAGACGGCACAAAGGAGGACTATAACGTCCAAAAAGTTGTCACAGCCGTTAAGAAATCAGCAAACCGCGCACTTATAACCTTCACTGAAGAAGATCTTAAAAATATCTGCGCCTTTGTTGACAACCGGGTCTTTAATATGGGTAAAAACGAGATCCATATTTCCGAAATGCACAATATTGTTGAGGGTGCGCTCGATATGGTAAATCCTATCGTTGCCAAGAGCTACAGGGACTACAGAAACTACAAGCAGGATTTTGTGCATATGCTGGACGAGGTGTATCAAAAGAGCCAGGCCATTATGTACATAGGCGACAAGGAGAATTCAAACTCCGATTCCGCACTGGTCTCGACCAAGCGTTCGCTGATATTCAACCAGCTCAACAAGGAGCTCTATCAAAAATTCTTTATGACGGTCGAGGAGCTTCAGGCCTGCCGCGACGGCTACATATACGTACACGATATGTCTGCCAGACGCGACACTATGAACTGCTGCCTGTTTGACGTAAAGACGGTTTTGAGCGGCGGCTTTGAGATGGGCAATCTGTGGTACAACGAGCCAAAGACACTGGCTGTTGCCTTTGACGTTATAGGCGACATAGTGCTCTCGGCGGCAAGCCAGCAGTACGGCGGATTTACGGTGCCGGAGGTCGACAAGCTGCTTGCGCCCTATGCCGAAAAGACCTACAATGCAAACAAAGAGCGGTATCTGAGCCTCGGCCTCAGCGAAGAAGCGGCGGAGCGCGAGACGATGAAAGACGTACAGCGTGATTTTGACCAGGGCTTTCAGGGCTGGGAATACAAGTTCAACACCGTAGCCTCAAGCCGCGGCGACTATCCCTTTATAACGGTGACCGCCGGCCTCGGTACAAGCAAGTTTGAAAAAATGGGCACGATATCGCTGCTCAATGTCCACAAGAACGGTCAGGGTAAAAAGGGCTGCAAGAAGCCTGTGCTGTTCCCTAAGATAGTATTTTTGTATGATGAAAATCTGCACGGCCCCGGCAAGGAGCTTGAGGACGTATTCCGTGCCGGCGTAGAGTGTTCGGCAAAGACGATGTATCCCGATTGGCTGTCGCTGACCGGCGAGGGCTATGTAGCGGGTATATACAAAAAATATAAAAAGGTAATATCTCCGATGGGCTGCCGCGCGTTCCTGTCTCCGTGGTTCGAGAGGGGCGGCATGACGCCTGCCGACGACGATGATACTCCGGTATTTGTCGGCCGCTTCAATATCGGCGCAGTCAGCCTGAACCTGCCGATGATCTATGCCAAGGCTCAAAAGGAGAGCCGTGACTTTTATGAAGTTCTCGACTACTATCTTGAGCTTATCCGCAAGCTGCATATCAGGACGTATGAATATTTAGGCGAGATGAGAGCCTCAACAAATCCGCTTGCATACTGCGAGGGCGGCTTCTTGGGCGGACACCTCGGCATACACGACAAGATAAAGCCGCTGCTTAAATCCGCGACCGCCTCATTCGGCATTACCGCGCTCAACGAGCTTCAGCAGCTGCACAACAAGACCTCGCTGGTCGAGGACGGACAGTTTGCGATAGAGGTCATGGAATACATCAACAAAAAGGTCGCACAGTTTAAAGAAGAGGACGGCAACCTCTACGCGCTCTACGGAACCCCGGCGGAAAACCTCTGCGGGCTGCAAGTCAAGCAGTTCAGAAAGAAGTACGGGATTGTGGAAAACGTCTCTGACAGAGAATATGTCAGCAACAGCTTCCACTGCCATGTTTCCGAGGATATCTCTCCGATAACCAAGCAAAATCTCGAAAAGAGGTTCTGGGATCTTATGAACGGCGGAAAAATACAGTACGTAAAGTATCCTATCGACTATAACAAAAAGGCTGTCGAAACGCTTATCCACCGCGCTATGGATATGGGCTTTTATGAGGGCGTAAACCTCTCGCTCGCATACTGCGATGACTGCGGACACCAGGAGCTTGAAATGGACGTATGTCCCAAATGCGGCAGCCGCAATCTCACAAAGATTGACAGAATGAACGGTTATCTTTCATATTCCAGGGTCAAGGGCGACACAAGGCTCAACGATGCAAAAATGGCCGAGATCAAGGACAGGAGAAGTATGTAAGATGCGCTATCACAACATTACAAAGGACGATATGCTAAACGGCGAAGGTCTGCGTGTCGTCCTGTGGACGGCGGGCTGTCCGCATAAATGCCCGGGATGCCACAATCCTGTGACCTGGGACGAAAACGGCGGACTGCCCTTTGGCGAATCCGAAAGGCAGGAGATATTCGATGAGCTCAGTCACAGCTATATCTCCGGAATAACGTTCAGCGGCGGCGATCCTCTGCATAAGACAAATATAGACGGTGTGACAGAGCTTGCCAAAGAGATACGCGCTAAATTTCCGGATAAGACGATTTGGCTTTATACCGGGTTTGAGTGGGAGCAGATATGTAATCTGCCGGTCGTCAAATATCTGGACGTTGTAATTGACGGCAGATTCGTTAAGGAAAAACTTGACAACAAGCTGCACTGGCGCGGAAGCTCGAACCAGAGGGTTATTGACGTCAAGGCGTCGCTGAAGCGCGGCAGCGCAGTACTATACGACAACAAATAATAATAGGAGAACACAATGTCAGGTATAGCTAAGTTTGAAAAAGTCAGTCCTGCGCAGTTTGCCGCGGGCATGAAGAATAATTTTGAAAATATGAGCGATGCGGAAATAAGCTCTGCATATTCCGCGATAAAGCTTCCAAAGCGCGCCACCTCAGGCAGCGCGGGCTATGATTTTTACTCAGTGCTCGATTTTGAGCTGAGCCCCGGCGAGACGATAAATATTCCCACCGGCATAAGGGTGAAAATGGAGCCTATGTGGGCGCTGCTTATTTATCCGCGCAGCGGACTGGGCTTTAAGTACCGCCTGCAGCTCAACAACACCGTAGGCGTTATCGACAGTGATTATTACTATTCCGATAACGAGGGGCATATCTTTATAAAAATAACAAACGACAGCAGAGAAAATAAAACCGTTGCGCTGAAGCAGGGCGACGGCTTTGCGCAGGGTATATTCACCCGCTTCGGCATGACGGTGGACGATGACGCAGATGAGATAAGGAACGGCGGATTTGGCAGCACAAGCAAAGGCGGCCGCAGAGATGGATAAAAGCGCTGCAGAAAACAGATATCTTAATGGATTAAGAGACGGAATACCGATAGGTCTTGGTTACCTGTCGGTATCCTTTACGTTTGGTATAATGGCGGTCTCGGGAGGACTGCCGGTTCTGGCGGCGCTCCTGATCTCTATGACCAACCTCACCTCCGCCGGGCAGCTGGCCGGGCTTTCGCTCATACTCAGCGGAGCGTCATATTTTGAAATGGCCGCGGCGCAGCTGATAATCAACATCAGATACTCGCTGATGTCCGTTTCTGTCTCACAAAAGCTCGGCAGCACAGGGACGCTTAACCGAATGGGGATAGCCTTTGGCATAACCGATGAGATATTTGCCGTCTCGGTCACAAACCCGAAACAGCTCGGCGCGCGGTATATGTACGGGCTGATGTGCCTGCCGTATATCGGCTGGGCTCTCGGCACTCTGCTCGGCGCGGCCGCCGGAATGCTGCTTCCGGAATCTATAAGGAGCGCTCTCGGCATTGCGATTTATGCCATGTTCATCGCGATAGTGATACCTCCCGCCAAGGACAGCCGCCCGATACTGTTTGTCCTGCTGGGTGCGGTATTTTTAAGCTCCTGCTTTGCATGGCTGCCGGGTCTTAACAGAATATCCGGCGGCTTTGCGATAATCATCTGCGCAGTAGTATGCGCCGCAGCAGGCGCAGCCATTGCTCCCATAGACCAAGATGACGACAGCACGGAGGCGCCGTATGGAACATAGCTTGCTTATATATATCGCCGTAATGGCCGGCACTACCTACCTTATTAGAATGCTGCCGCTGACGCTTATCCGCAGAAAGATAAAAAACAGATTTATCCTCTCCTTCCTGCATTATATGCCGTATGCGGTGCTCGGGGCAATGACCTTTCCGTCCATCTTATATTCAACATCAAGCGTCATATCCGCAGCTGCCGGAATGATTACCGCGTGCGCGCTTGCGTATATGCAAAAGAGCCTGCTGACGGTAGCCGTTTTCGCTGCCGCAGCCGTGTTTTTAACGGAGCTTGTAATTTGCAGCGGCCTGTTTTAGGCAGCGCGGCAAAAGGCCGGGGGAACCGCTTCCCCCGGCCTTAAATTATCAACTCATGCCTCTGACATCGTCTTTATATCATCGATATCACTTAAAAACCGTGTCTGCTCCGCAATATCTGCATTATTAAAAAAACTGCAATATCATAGTCACTTGCGGGAGCACAATCACCTCTTGCCCGCGAGCCGAACAAAATAATTTTTCTAATGCCTCCTTATGCCGGCGACGCCTTTCGTATTTGTTCAATCACATAATTTCCCATAACTTCACGCCTTTGCTTTACTTAAGTACTAATATATCATGCCGGGCCGGTTATGTCAACATCTCCCGGGCTTTGGTAAAATGATTTTTAATCCGGCGCACAAAATCAGCAGCGGCTCATATTATATAGTGAGGTGTTTGAGATGAGCAAGTATAAAACTTTAGGATTTATCGGCGGCGACAGGAGACAGCTCTATGTTATTTCGGGGCTGGCTGAGGACGGCTACAATATCAGCGTTTTCGGTATTGACGAGGGGCTCGGGGCAACAGATAAAATACGGCTGTGCTCCGACGTTTGCGATGTGGTTTCATCATCTGACGCAATCGTGCTTCCGGTACCGTATTCCTCGGTTCTGTGCGGCGATAATATAAACACTCCGCTCAGCCGCGGCGAGATACGCTTTGCCGAGCTGTCCTCCGCCATTGACACATACGGCACCGGGCTGATCCTGGCGGGCAGAGCGGATGAACGGCTGCGCGCGCTTGAATGCTGCGGAGCCTTAAAGGTTATCGACTATATGGAGCGCGAAGAGCTTGCCGTCTTAAACGCCATTCCCACAGCCGAGGGTGCGATAAAGCTTGCTATGAACGAGCTTCCCGTCACCATTCACGGCTCCGAATGTCTGGTGACAGGCTTCGGGCGGGTCAGCAAGATCCTGTGCCGGGCGCTTTACGGGCTCGGTGCAAAGGTCACCGTGTCGGTAAGGAAAAAGGGCGATCTGGCATACATAAAGGCGTTTGGCTACGAGGGAGCAGACATCACAAAGCCCCTTGAGGCGCCCAAGCGGTACGATATAATCTTTAACACCGTTCCGCATTTGATAATAGACCGCGGTATGCTCGGTGCGCTCCGAAGCGACACGCTTGTGATAGATCTTGCCTCAAAACCCGGAGGCGTGGATTTCGAGGCAGCCAAAGAGCTTGGCAGAAACGTTATCTGGGCGCTGTCGCTGCCCGGAAAGACGGCTCCAATGACTGCCGGCAATATTATTCGAGACACTATTAACAATATTCTATCAGAGCAGGAGAGGTGATAGTATGGACAATGCCTTAGACGGGCTGAAAATCGGATTCGGCGTGACCGGTTCGTTTTGTACAATATTTAAAATTATTCCGGTCATACGCAGGCTGCGCGGCTGCGGCGCGGCTGTGTTCCCGATTCTTTCCGAGAACACCTCGGCCACCGATACAAGATTCGGCAGCTCCGCAGACTTTACAGCTCAAATCACAGAGGCCTCCGGAAGCACGCCGATGACCTCAATAACACAGGTAGAGCCGATCGGACCCAAACAGCTGTTTGATGTTCTCGTAGTAGCACCGTGCACCGGTAATTCTATCGCCAAGATAGCAAACGGCATTTCGGACACAACAGTAACTCTGGCGGTCAAGTCGCACCTGCGCAACAACCGTCCGGTCGTTATCGCAGTCTCAACAAACGACGGACTAAGCGGCAATGCAAAAAACATAGGCGTCTTGCTTTCAAGAAAAAACATATACCTGGTTCCGCTCGGACAGGACGACTTCATGGATAAGGAAAATTCACTTGTATCGGATTTTGACCGCGTGGAGGATACCGTAATTTCAGCGCTAAACGGCAGACAAATCCAACCCATTCTTATTTAACACATATTAAAGGACGCCCTGCCATGCCGCGGGCGTCTTTTGCTTTACACACATCAGGGTTATGTAAATCATTTAAATACTTTTGATGTGCACAAGGATTATTGTGTAAAAATTAACAAATTAAAATCTTATCCCACCAAAATGCAACTTTTTTATAAAAGCCTCGTCTAACGATATGTAAGCAAATCAATCATATACTTATTTATAGGAGGATATTATGAAAAGAACTATTGATATGAAAAGGATAATTGCTTCGCTGACAGCAGCAGGACTTCTGACAACCGGAGCCTCCTGTGTGTTTGCCGACAGCGCCGCTGAGGACATAACCGCAGCGCAGGACAGCATTGTAGCAGAGGACAGCGTTTCATACAACGGCTCTTCTATTATACTGCAATCCGCAGAGATCAACGGACAAGCCTATGTTCCGCTCAGACAAGCTATGGAAGCATTAGGATATACTGTTACATGGAATGCGGAAACACAAAATGTGGTCTGCCGCAGGGGCGCAGTGGAACTCGGACTCACGGTCGGTCAGGATCTCTATTACTTCTCAAAGACCGCACCCGCTCCGATAGGTGCCGCACCCGTCCTTTATAATGACGAGGTAACATATGTACCGGTACAGTTCCTGACGGAGGTTGCCGGAGCAGCTGTTTACTACGGCGAAGAGAACGGAATAACAGTCGTTGAGCCTGCCTCTGTGACTGTAAACTCTGTCTCTGAGGACGCAAACGGCAACGTCACCCTCTCGGTTCAGGACGCTTTAAGGGGCGAGGTCATTGTCAGAATAAGCGAGGATACCGAAGTCTCTCAGGGACTTGACATTCAGTCGCTTGAAAGCGGCAGCGAGCTGCTCATAGGCTATGGCGTTGCCATGACGATGAGCATCCCGCCTCAGACAACCGCTATCTCTGTTGCTTTAGTGCAAGCGGACGCTCAGAGCAGCACATCGGCTGTTACTGTAAAGTCAGTAGAAGATGATGAGTTCGGCGGCTTTTTAATGGTTGAAGATGAAAACCTCGGCGAGGTCAAAGTCAGAGTCGGAGACGATACTCTCATAAACGGAGTAAAGAGTACAGATCTGAGCGGGATATCAGCAGGTCAGACAATTGAGATAGTATACAGCGACGCCATGACAATGAGCATTCCGCCTCAGACGACCGCAGTATCTATCAACACATCAAGCACTGACCGTGCCGGCGAAAACACCGCAATCGAGAACGCTGCGTTTGAGGGCGTGATCGTATCCGTAAGTGAAAACTCGATCGTCATTGACGAAAACGGCTCCGAGCGCGCTCTCAATATCACGGACGAGACAAGAATTTTTCACGGAAACGACAAGAGAATCTACGGCATTGACGACTTGACAGAGGGTGTTAAGGTCAGGGGCGAGAGAGAGGCTGTTGAGACAAGGAGCATCCCCCCGATCTCCAACGCAGTTTCAGTTGAGATCGTTGACTAATCAATAAATACCGCAAAAAAATTAATTTCCTATTATGATATACAGGCGTTAATTTTTTAGAAAAGGCCACCGGTTGGGTGGCTTTTTCTATGCCTCTTGACAGCACAGACAATTTAAAGTATAATAAATTTAAGCAATGGGCTGCGTTTTTTGTTAATTCGCCCGGCGGAACAAGCATCTGCGCTTTGCTGCCGGGACACGCACGCCGGAATGGAGACAGTTATGGATATTTCATCGGCCCGAAACGCGGGCGAGGCGGAGATAAACCGCGATTATATAGGTATGCTTGAAGACAGGGGCTGCGGCTGCTTTGCGGTCTGTGACGGGTCTCCGAGCAGCTTTGCGGCAAGCAACGCCTCCGAAATAGTTATTGACTCGGTCTTAAGTGATTTTAAAAAGACCTCGGATGTCAGCCGCGAAACCATTGTAAATTATTTTAAAAATGCCGATGAAAAACTGTGGTCGCTCACCCGCGAATCGGGCGGCGGGCTTGAATACAAGACCTCCGCTGCGGTGCTGCTGACAGACGGCAGCTGTGTTATCTGCGGGCATCTCGGGAACTGCCGCATGTACTATATCGGCGAGAAATATCTTCAATATATCACTCCCGACCACACACTGGCATACCGCGCGCACTCTGACGGCAAATTCCGCTTCCCCGGCATCAGAAAAAGCCCTGACCGCAGGAAGCTTACCGCATACATAGGCGCTGACCCAATGTGTGAGGCGGAAATAATCACTCCTATAGCGGTAAAGGGCGGCGACGGCATTTTACTTTGTACCGATGGATTTTGGGAAAATATTACCGAAAGACAAGTTGAGAGGACGCTCAGGCATTCAAAGTCCTCCTCGGAGTGGCTCAGAAAAATGCTGAAAATTGTCAGAAAGAACGGGCCCAAAGACAATTACAGCGCGATAACCATTATTTTTTAAAGGAGACCTGCTATGAATATATTAAATAATGTGCTGCTTGTCGCTGCAGCATTATTTGTAATCTCAATGATCTTTATCTGCCTGGGACTGTTTCTGAATCCTAAGCAAAAGACAAAGGCCGCCGAACCTGCCGATACATTTGACGGCTATGATACTGCCGCGCCGGAACCGCCGTCTGCAGAAGATGAAACCGCCGAGGACGAGACCGCCGAGGACGAAACCGCCGAGGATATTGACGATACCCAAGACGATAATGACATAGAGCCGGACGGCGAGGCGGACGAAAACGGCGAGGACAGCGGGGCAGACGATGAGCCGGAAAAAGAACCGGAAAAGCACAGCGGTATAGATGCCGTTATCACTATCATTGAAACAGACGAGTCTCTCAGCGTAAATGTTGAGGATGAGATCCTCATTGGGCGCAACCCGCAGTGCGATATCGTTATAAGCCGGCCGATGGTTTCATCCGTACACTGTGTACTGATGCGCGAGGGTAAAAAGCTTATGGTCGAGGATAACAACTCAACCAACGGCACACTGCTCAACGGTAAGCCGCTGAAGCATATTATTGAATTAAAAAACAACGATGTGCTGACGCTGGGCGAACCGATGATAAAAATCAACTTCAATTAAACAAATAAAAATATACAATAGCCGTCTAAAGTGCGGCTATTGTTATCTAATAGACCTTGAAAGGAGTTTTTTTATGGCTAAAGCACTGACTAACGACATGACCGCAGGAAATCCGGTCAGACATATAATCAAATTTACTGTCCCTCTGCTTATAGGTAATATTTTCCAGGTACTGTATAACATGGTCGATACTATTATAGTCGGAAGAACCATAAGCGTGGAAGCTCTGGCGGCGGTCGGAGCCGCGGGCGCGATAATGTTTTTGATTGTAGGCTTTGCTCAGGGGTTTACAAACGGACTGTCTATCATTGTCGCGCAGAGATTCGGTGCAAACGATATGCCCGGAGTGCGCAGGAGCGTTGGCATGGGAATATATCTGTCTGTTGCGGCATCTATAGTCCTGACGCTCATCAGTATGCTCTCAGCACGCACCCTGCTTGAACTTATGAGTACTCCAGATAACATAATCGACGATGCTTACAGCTACATAATCGTAATTTACGCAGGCATTGTGTTCCAGATATTTTACAACTACATCTCATGCGTTATACGTGCGCTCGGCGACAGCAAAACGCCGCTTTATTTTCTGCTGATATCGTGTGTAATCAATATAGTGCTTGATCTTGTGTTCATCATCAACTTCCATATGGGCGTTGCCGGCGCAGGTCTTGCGACAATTATCGCACAGGCGGTCTCGGGAATTCTGTGCCTTTTGTATGTCGCAAAAAAGTTCCCCCAGCTTCATCTTAAAAAAGAAGATTTCAAGTGGGAGAATAAGTTTGCGCTCAAGCATCTCGGGCTTGCAGTGCCGATGGCTTTCCAAATGTCCGTTACCGCTATCGGCGTTATGGTAGTGCAGGCGGTGCTCAACTCGTTTGGCTCAACCGTTATAGCCGGTTACACTGCCGCCAACAAGATTGAACAGCTGATATCGCAGCCTCAGATCTCATTCGGGATGGCCATGGCGACATATGTCGGACAGAATTATGGAGCAATGAACGAAAAACGCATCAAAGAGGGCGTGAGCAAATGTGCACTGATAGTACTGGGACTGACGCTGGTTATTGTCCTGATAGTTCTGATATTTTCAAGGCCTATAGCAAGCGTATTTCTGGACGCCGGGACCGATCCGGCGCTCAGGGACAACGTTATATTCTACACATCCACATACTTTAAGGCCGCTGCCGTTTTCTACTTTGCGCTTGCTCTTTTGTTCGTATACCGAAACAGCCTGCAGGACATGGGCAACTCAGGAATAGTTCTGTGCGGAAGCGCAGCAGAGCTTATCGCACGAATTGTGCTGTCTCTGCTCATGGCTCGGACACTGACCTACAACTATGGTGAGTTCTACGGATACTTGGGGGTATGTATCGCCGGACCGATCGCATGGCTGTCAGCCTGCACGCTGTTTATGGTTTCATACTTCAAAAACGTGCACAAGCTGCCCGAAATATTTAAAAAACGCAGTGAATTTAAAGAGCTGGACGCTCGGGCAAGCATAGAATAAAACGTTTTAAAGGAGAGGGTTTTATGAACAAAATCAAAGAGTTACTGCCGGGGCTTATGCTCTGCATCGTCATAGCGGTTCCCTCATACCTGCTGGGAACGCTTCTGCCGGTAATAGGCGGCCCGGTATTCGGAATAATTATCGGAATGGTGATTGCCTTATTCTATAAAAACAAGGTAAAAACCCAGCCGGGCATTACATACACCTCAAAGAAGATACTTCAGTATGCCGTAATACTGCTGGGCTTTGGGATGAACCTCAGCAGTATATTAAAAACCGGCGCACAGTCGCTGCCGATTATCGTCTCGACAATATCGATCGCGCTGATCGTTGCATTCGTGCTGTATAAGCTCATCAAAATCAAGCCGAAGATCGCTGTGCTTATCGGCGTCGGCTCGTCTATATGCGGAGGCTCGGCAATAGCCGCGACAGCTCCGGTCGTGGACGCTGAGGACGATGAGATAGCGCAGTCTATCTCTGTAATATTCCTCTTCAATGTGATAGCGGCGCTGATCTTTCCGACGCTCGGCTCTGCCATAGGACTGTCTAACAATGGTTTTGGTCTGTTTGCCGGAACTGCAATAAACGACACCTCATCAGTCACCGCAGCAGCTGCAGCCTGGGACGGAATACACGGCAGCAACACGCTTGACACCGCCACTATCGTAAAGCTTACCCGTACGCTTGCCATAATCCCGATCACGCTCGTGCTTGCGCTCTACAGAGCCAGAAAGGAAAAGAGCAAGACCAATGTCAGTATAAAAAAGATTTTCCCGTTTTTCGTGCTGTACTTCGTGCTGGCTTCAGTTATAACGACTGTGTTTTATGCACTGTTCCCCGACGGCTCGGTTCACGCTGCCGGAGAGGGCGTTTTCGCAGCGCTCAAATGGCTCAGCAAGTTCTTTATAATTATGGCAATGAGCGCTATCGGACTTAACACCGATATTGTCAGGCTTGTAAAATCCGGCGGCAAGCCTATTTTCCTCGGATTGTGCTGCTGGATATCGATCATAGCAGTCAGCCTTATCATGCAGCGACTTATAGGAATAGTATAATCATTCATATAATACTTAAGGCGTATTTTTGACCCAACAATGATTTAACAGCCGGACAGGGCTGTATCCTTTTGAAACAATTATAATAAATGATTTTTATCTTAAGTTTTATATTGATATCTAAATCTATACTTACAACACTTTGTTAAAGATGTTAATCCAAACCTCACCAGGCTTGTGAGCCGCAAAAAGAACAGCTTTACACAGACCGACGTTGAAGCGGATGAATATATGGAAGAGCTGAAAATAATAGTTGACTTTAAAGAGAAATTAAGATATAATAAAAGCAGATAAAAGGTAACCCGAATTATCGGTTATAGCCAAAGAATGAAAATATTTTAATATAGCCGTTGCTTTGACCGAGAGACGGCTATATTGCTTTTATGGATACTATTATGAAGAAAATCACAATAGCAACAATTACTTTAAGTATTGTATTCCACATAGGCAATCCTCCTTATCCATATAAGCATTCACCTATATACAGGAGGCTAACCGTCCTTCAATTACCTGTTTATCTGCTTAGATAATTATATATTATTCGATGACTTTAGTCAATTTACAATTCTCTTACAACGTAGGAACGTAGGGATTAGGGAATAGGAATTAGGACGTGGTGTGTTAGTTCCCGACTATCTTTTTATCACAGCATTGGAACAATCGCAAAAAGGCACGCTGCGCAGCGTGCCTTTGTTTAGTTAGGTATACGCAAACCTGCCGATGTTTGGGGCAAGGCCATTACTCAAGGCGTTATATGTAAATCACAGGCAATTGCGCTCACGGAAGCTGTAATACCTATCGCCGCTGATTATGATATGGTCAAGAAGCTCGACTCCTAAAAGCTCAAGCGATTCTTTCACTTCTCTGGTCGCAGTCATATCTACCGCGCTTGGCGATGCGGTCCCACTCGGGTGATTATGTGTCAGCACTACAAACGCCGCATTGTTTATCACAGCACTGCGGGCAATTCTTACAACATCAATATACGCATCCTCGATAGTTCCCTCGCCGACCTTTTCAAATCTTATCACCTGAAGCTTTCTGTTCAGAAACAGAACATATACGCGCTCGCTTATGCTGTCGGCAAATAATGAAAACAGATAGGTTTTAAGCGCTTCGATATTTTCCAGTCCGCCGCCGGTTTCGTACATGATTTTGGAGCGCATGACAACACCGAGTACAGCCGGGAGACTGTGCAAAAATTCCGCAACCCGCTTGCCGACGCCCTCCACCTCTGTCAGGGTATCAACATCGGCAGTCAGAACTCCGTAGATAGAACCGTGTTTCTGAAGCAGCCGGTGAGCGATCTCGTTGGTGTTGCCTCTGTGGATAACTGAAAACAGTATCACCTCAAGCTGTTCGTGCTCCGGCAGTGCATCAAACGAGCTTTCCTCGATCTTGCGGCGCATTCTGCTCCTATGCCCCTCATGAGTATTCTCACGGCTCATGCTATTTTATCTTACGGCTGCCGGGCTTTACAAGCGGCAAACCTGTTTTGCATATCGGGCATTTGTCAGGCTCATACGAAGCGATATCCATTGAAAACGCACTCTTGTACGGAACGCCAAAGTCTATCTTTCCGCCGGTTCTGTCCACGATAGAACCGATACCGGCTATCTCACCGCCGGCCTCCTTGACGAGTTCCATGACCTCGCGCACGCTTCCGCCTGTGGTAACAACATCTTCAACTATAAGCACGCGCTGACCCTTTTCTATCTCAAAGCCTCTCCTAAGCGTCATCTTGCCGTTCTCGCGCTCGGCAAAGATATTTTTGACGCCAAGCTGCTTTCCGACCTCGTAAGCCATTTGGATAGCACCTATTGCAGGGCCTATGACTAATTCTATATTATCGTCCCTATACTGCGCCACAAGCTCTCCGCACAGCGGCTCGCTGTATTTTGCGTACTGGAAAATCTTTGCGCACTGCATATATCTGTCACTGTGTCTGCCGGACGTCAGCAGAAAATGCCCCTCCAGCAGCACTCCGGCTTCTTTCAGCATATCGATGATCTGTTCATTTGTCATTTACATTGTCCTCCTCTGGTTATTTTTATTTTCAGCCGTTTAACTCGACTTTTCCGACTATATCCCTGATCGATTTATAACCCTCTTTGTCAAGGTATTCGTTTATTTCGTTTCTGACTCTGATCCAAGCGTAGGGGTCAACGATGCCCGCTGTGCCCACCGCCACGGCATCCGCACCGGCAAGGAAAAATTCAATAGCGTCCGCACCGTTCGTTATTCCGCCCATGCCTATTATCGGCAGCTTTACGGCATTGCGAACCTGGTACACCATTCTGACCGCCACCGGCTTTACGCACGGACCCGAAAGGCCGCCCATGTTGTTATACAGCACAGGTCTTTTTGTGTGTATATCTATCTTCATACCAAGCAAAGTGTTTATCAGTGAGAGCGCGTCTGCTCCGCCTGCCTCAGCCGCCCTTGCCATCTCGGTTATATCCGTGACATTCGGGGACAGTTTGACGATAAGCGGCGCCTTTGCTGCACTTTTAACACGGGATGTTATTTCTTCCACCATTTTGGTATTTGTACCGAACGCCATTCCGCCCTCCTTTACATTCGGGCAGGATATATTGAGCTCAAACATATCAATCTTATCGCCTAAAATTTCGGCGACCTCGACATAATCATCTATCGTTGAGCCGCACAGGTTTGCTATGAGCTTTACATCAAACTTTCTGAGCCACGGCAGCTCGTTTTCGATAAAATATTCTGCGCCCGGATTCTGGAGCCCGACGCTGTTTAAAATTCCTTTTTCGGTCTCCGCTATCCTCGGGGATCTGTTGCCGAGCCGCGGCTTTGCGGACAACGCCTTGAGGCAAACGGCGCCGAGATTTGAGAGGTCAAAGAACTCTGCATACTCCCTGCCAAAACCGAACGTTCCGGAACCGGTAGTCACCGGATTTTTCCATTCGACACCGGCGATATTTACACTTAAATCAGCCATCAAAATCCACCTCCAACGCATTAAATACCGGGCCGTCCTTGCACACGCGCTTTCTGCTGCCGTCTGTCATCGTACAGGTGCAGGTAACGCACGCGCCCACGCCGCAGCCCATTCTCTCCTCAAGCGAGGCTTCGCACGCGATATTGTTCTCGCGGGCGATCTCCGCAACCGCTTTCATCATGGGTTTGGGGCCGCAGGTATAGATTTTTGATATCTTGCTGCCCATTGACAACGAGTGCTTCAGAATATCCGTAACATTACCCTCAACACCTACGCTTCCGTCATCGCTCGACACATACAGCGAACGCGCCACAACTGAAAACTCACCGGTCAGCAGCATTGAATCTGTATTCCTAAAGCCAAGCATTACAACAGGCTTATCTTTCATTCTTCTTGCCAGCCCAAGCAGCGGGTATATACCTATCCCACCGCCTATCAGCACGCAGTCTCCCTCCTGCTCCGCTTTTTGCTGATAATCAAAGCCGTTTCCGAGCGGCCCGAGCACATCCAGCCTTTCGCCGACCTTTGCGCGGGACAGGGCCTTTGTGCCCTCACCCTTTACCTGAAAAATAAAGCGTATCAGGCGGTTATCGATTACATCGCAAATACTTATCGGACGTCTTAAATATGAATCTCCTCCGCACAGTATATGCAGAAACTGACCGGGCTTTGCCTTAATCGCCATTTGATGACATTCTATTGTGTAGTCAAAAACACCCTCTGACGGCTGAGCCTTGCTGATTAACTCACATAACATAAGCAAATTCTCCAATCCATTTATTATTTATTTTATAACCGATACTATATCATCGCGCATCCTTATCGCCTCAGCCCGCGCCGCCTCGCCGACGCTGCCGCCGTTTTTCTTGTATGCGCACATGATAGAACGCGACGCATTGACTATCGCTCCGAGGCCGTCGCCGTTAAACGAAGCGGCTACATCCTCCGCCTTTCCGCCCTGCGCTCCGTAGCCCGGAACCAAAAAGTAGGTATGCGGCATCTGCTTTCTGAGCTGCTGCGCCTGCTGCGGGTATGTTGCACCCACGACCGCGCCGACCTGCGAATATCCATACTTTCCTATATTATCTATCCCCCACTGCTTGACAAGCGCCGCTACATGCTCATATATAGGCTTGCCGCCGCTTATAAGATCCTGAAGCTCACCCGAGGACGGGTTTGAGGTCTTGACAAGTGCAAAGATAGCTTTGCCGTTGTTTTGGCACTGCTTGACAAACGGCTGTGCACAGTCTGTGCCGAGATACGGATTTACAGTCAGACAGTCGGCATTAAACGCAGCCGTGCGCTTTTCGCCTATCTGCGTCTTGCCGAGATATGCCACAGCATACGCCTCGCTGGTCGAACCGATATCTCCCCTCTTTGCATCAAGAATGACATACATGCCCCTATCGCGCGCGTAGTCTATCGTCCGCTTAAGGCAAGTGACGCCGGGTATGCCGTACATTTCGTAATATGCAGACTGCGGCTTGACCGCCGGGACTATGTCGCACAGAGCGTCGATAAGCTCCTTGTTAAACTCAAATATTGCGTCGGCCGCCCCCTCAAAGGTCTCGCCGTACTCGGCAAACGACTTCTTCACCGTCTCCTCCGGGATATAGTCAAGTTTAGGGTCAAGACCGGCAACCGTCGGGTTCTGCTTCTCTTTTATTTTTTCTATCAATACATCTATCATGCTTTAAATACCTCCATGCACTTATCTTTGGTAGACTATTTTTCCGCCCAATATTGTAGTATTAACACGGCCGCGGAGCTTCATACCATCATACGGGCAGTTACTGTTTTTAGAAGCAAACTCGTCCGTATTGACAGTGAACTCGTTTTCGGTTTCAAATATCACAATATCAGCCGCCTTGCCTACGCCGAGCGTACCCTTGTCGATATTGATGATACGCGCCGGATTGAGCGACATTTTTTCAATGAGCTGCGGAAGAGTAAGAACTCCGCTCATCACAAGATTTGTGTAGCTCAGAGCCAGCGATGTTTCAAGGCCGACTATTCCGTTTGGCGCAAGTGCAAATTCTATCTCTTTCTCATCACGGTCGTGCGGTGCGTGGTCTGTGGCTATTGCGTCTATCGTACCGTCGCGCAGTCCCTCCTTGACCGCCTCGGCGTCACTTTCGTCTCTGAGCGGCGGGTTCATCTTAGCGTTTGTATTAAAGCCGTCCACCGCTTTTTCTGTAAGTGAGAAATAGTGCGGTGCGGTCTCGCAGGTAATCCTTGCGCCGCGCTGCTTTGCTCTTCTGACCGCATCAATAGAGCCCGCTGTGCTGACATGGCAGACATGCAGAATGCCGCCGCACTCCTCTGCGATCAAGACATCTCTTGCGACCGCCGCGCTCTCGGCACACTTGGGTATGCCTTTAAGACCCAAATACGTTGACATATAGCCGTCGTTCATAGCTCCGCCGTCAACCAGGTCGAGATCCTCGCTGTGAGACATGACCGGGATACCAAACATCTTGGAATACTCCAGCGCACGCAGCATGAGCGATGAGCTTATGACCGGCCGTCCGTCATCGGATATGCCCGCCGCACCGGCCTCGCACAGCTCGCCTATCTCAGACAGCTCTTTCCCCTGCTGTCCCTTGGTTATACAGCCGCAGGTCAGCACGTTCGTAAGTCCTGCCTCTTTGCCTCTGTTCATAACATACTCAACGAGCGCACGGCTGTCTATCGGCGGATTGGTGTTCGGCATACACACCACAGTGGTAACGCCGCCGCGCGCTGCCGCACGGCTGCCGCTCTCTATATCCTCCTTGTATTCGTATCCGGGCTCGCGGAAATGCACATGCAGGTCTATAAGACCCGGGGCGACCGTCAATCCGCCTGCGTCAATGACCTCGTCGGCCGCCTCCGCTATGTTCTCGCCGACAGCGCATATCACTCCGTCCTTTACAAACACATCAAGAGTTTTATCAATATTATTTGCCGGGTCAACAACGTGACCGCCTTTTATCAAAATACTGCTCAATTCATATTCTCCTGTTCTCTATATGGATTTATGCTCTCTTTCCCGCAGCAAGCATATTAAGCGCCGCCATACGCACGCACACTCCGTTTGTGACCTGTTCGTTTATAACGCTCTGCTCCCCGTCAACGATATCCGCGGAAAGCTCTACGCCCCTGTTTACGGGGCCCGGGTGCATAAGTATCGCATCGGGCTTTGCAAGCCTGAGGCGCTGTTTATTAACGCCGAAGCATTTATGGTATTCCCTGACCGACGGGAACAGACCTTTTTTCTGTCTCTCAAGCTGGATCCTCAGGCCCATTACCACGTCTGCGCCCTCTATGGCTTTTTCAACATCGTAATACGCCTTTACGCCAAGACCCTCTATCCCTTTAGGCATCAGCGTGCTGGGACCTGCCACCGCGACCTCTGCGCCAAGTTTTGAAAGCCCGTAAATATTGCTCCTCGCCACGCGGCTGTGCTTGACATCGCCCACTATCGCGACCTTTAAGCCCTTTATGCCGCCTTTCTTTTCTCTTATAGTCATCATATCAAGCAGCGCTTGGGTAGGATGCTCATTCATTCCGTCGCCGGCATTTACGATCTTGGATTCGGTATGCTTGGCGACCAGATGCGGAGCTCCAGACGCGCTGTGGCGGATTATTATCACATCGGCCGCCATCGCCTCCAGCGTCTTTATCGTGTCGATCAAAGACTCGCCCTTTGTTATGCTGCTGCCGCCTGCGGAAATGTTGGCAGCCGCCGCACCGAGATATTTTGAAGCAAGCTCAAAGGATACCCTTGTCCGTGTGCTGTTTTCAAAAAACAGTGTTATTATGCTTCTGCCCTTTAGAGCGTCCGACTTCTTTATGTCTTTTTGCAGCACCTCTTTTTTGAATTTTTCCGCATCGTCCAAAATGGCGGTAATATCGTCCGCCGATGTCTCCTTTAGACCCAGTAAATTATTAAGCATTTTTCTTCCCCTATAATTGTATATTTTATGTTCTTGTCTGTTGTGATTTACGCTTTCCCCTTATACACTGCGGGCGCGCTGCGCTTTTCTATCAGCACGCAGCTTTCGCCGTCGACCGTCTCGACATGCAGAGCCACGCGCTCCAGCCCGGAGCTCGGCACTCTCACGCCGACATAGTCCGCACTTATCGGGAACGACCTCCTGCCCCTGTCTACAAAGCATGCCAGCTGCACCTCTGCCGGAGAGCCTATCTTCAGCAAGGCTTCTATTGCAGTGTGTATGGTCTTTCCCGTATACAATATATCATCGACCAGCACCACAACTCTGTCATCTATCGGGAATGGGATGTTTGTATCATTTAGGACCGGATACAGGGCTATGAGGTTATGGTCTGCACCGTAGAGCGTGATATCCAGGCTCCCGACGTCCACCCGCATTTCACTCTTTTCTTCGATATACCCGGCAAGCTGCTCGGCAACATTAACGCCGCGCCTTACAATACCGATAAGGCAGATATCATTGAGCCCGATATTGCGCTCAATGATTTCATCAGCTATTCTTTTGAGCTTCTTCTCAATATCATCTTTTTCCAGAATAACGTTTACCTTCACGCCTCAAGACCTCCTCTATTTTATTGCTTATCCGCCGTGCGGCGCACTGCGCAGCCGCTTACCCGGCGAATAATAAAACAGCAAGTCCGCTCTTTAACAAAAGAACATTCTTGCTATTATTATATCCTAATTGATTATCTTTGTCTACTAATTTTTCTGCGTTTTTGCCCAAAATATTCTATTTTTCTATCGCACCGCGCCTTAACCTTAGGCTTTTGAGGACATTTTTAAAATATTCAGGGGGCTCACTTAAAAACTCCATATATTTCTTCGTCTCCGGATGGATAAAGCCTATCTTGTAAGCGTGCAGCAGCTGACCTTTTAAGCTGAACTCCTCCTTTTTTACGCCGTAAGTCTTATCACCGACTATCGGGTGCCCGTTTTTTGACATATGAACGCGTATCTGATGAGTGCGTCCGGTCTTTAGTACGCACTCGACAAGCGTGTATTTTAAAAACCTATCAAGCACTCTGTAGTCAGTCACCGCCTCTCTGGAGTTTTTCTCGGTGATCGTCATCTTTTTTCTGTCGGTCGGGTGCCTGCCGATAGGCGCGTCTATCCTGCCCGCGTCGCGCTTTATGTTGCCGTGGACAAGCGCAATGTACGCCCGCGTCAGGCTGTGCTCCTTTATCTGCTCGGACAGCGCCCTGTGTGCGCTGTCGGTCTTGGCGACCATAAGCAGTCCGCTTGTATCCTTATCTATGCGGTGCAGTATCCCGGGGCGCTTTTTTCCGTTTATCCCCGACAGCTCAGAGCCGCAGTGGTAAAGCAGCGCATTTACAAGCGTGCCGGTATAGTTCCCGGGCGCAGGGTGAACGACCATGCCCTGTGGCTTATTTACCACCAGCATACAATCGTCCTCATAGACGATATCAAGCGGTATATCCTCCGGCACGGCCTCTATCTCCTCAGCCTCGGGCACTGTGCATTCTATCACATCGCCCGGCTTTACTTTTTGGTTGGCCTTAACGTTTTTTTGATTGACCTTGACGGCTGCGTCCTCCGTAATAAGTTTCTTGATATGCGATCTTGTTATATCAGGCAGCTTTTCTGCCAGGAACTTATCCAGTCTGCCGCCCTCGCCGTCAGATACAACGATCACTGTTTTATCTGTTTTTTTCACCTGCACCATCCTTTCCTCCGTCAAGAAGCAGGAAGTGTATTACCAGCGCAGCGGCGCCGGTGCACACCGCTATGTCGGCTATGTTGAATACCGGAAAGTTTACAAGCCTGAAGTCCAGGAAGTCGACCACATATCCCTTAAATATCCTCTCTATCAGGTTCCCGGCCGAGCCGCACAGTATCAGCGAGGTCCCCAGCTTCAGCCAGGTGCTCTTTTCGTTTGTCCTTATGTAGTACACAAGCAGCACGGCAATTATTAGAACCGACAGAGTAATGAACACCGCCCGCATGTTGGGCAGAAGCCCGAACGCAACGCCCGGGTTTTCGACATATGTAAAGTGAAACACTCTGTCTATCAGCGCAATGCCGGAGGTGCCCTTCAGGACAGTCTCTGCCCAGTATTTTGTTATTATATCAAGTATCAGTACAAAAACACCCAGTATTATATATATCATTTACGCAGTCCTTTCAATATTCTTAAACAATAATTATGCTAAGGACTGCCCCGAAATTACAGGGCAGCCCAAAACCATAGATATTAAAATTTTATTCATCGACAGAAACATATTCACCGTTCTCATTAAGTCTGATTTTCGGAAGCTCCTGCGTAACCTTTTCAAGCTGCGCAACCAGGCTCATGTCACTGCCCGGCACATCGTCCGGCATATCGGGGATATCGTTTATCTCATTTTTGATAACCTCGACGGCCTCAGCGCCGGAGCGTATCTGCTTGTCGGTTTCTTTGTTTATGTCGGAATAGTCCTTTATTATTTCAAGCTGAGAGTTTAAAAGGGTAACAACCTTTGTCTTAAACACCTCAACGCTTCTTTTCATTTCCTCGTATCTGTAGTTTATGTCGGCGACCTCCTTGGCCGCACGGTTGATTATCTCACCCGCCTTGGCCTCGGCGTCCTTTATTATCACCTGCGCCTGACCGTGCGCGTTTGTCTTGATATCATCACCCGCGCCCTTTGCGACAGACAATGCGTTTTTAAGAGTATCCTCCATCGACTTGTACTGTCTGACCGCGTCTGTCAGCATTCCTATCCTGTCCATTGCGCCAAGATTTTCTCTGTATATTTTCTCGTAGCTCGCTGCCACCTCTTTCATGAAGTTATTGACCTCGGATATGCTGTATCCGCGCATTTCCTTTTTAAACTCCTTGTTCTCTATATCTTCCGGCGTGAGCATATTCTATCCCCCCAAAGCTTTAAGTTTGTTTTAAATATATTTCTCGATTATAACGCTTATCCTGCCTTTTCTCGTCCTGCCCTTTATCTCTGCGAGCCTGAACCTGCCGTGCTTTCTTACCGAGATAACGTCCCCGCTCTCGACCGCTTTAGACACCGACAGCGCCGGCTCAAAGTTGAGGCTGACGCTTTCAGCCTTAATGAGCTCCGCCGCCCTGCTCCTTGACATATTGACGGCCGCCGCCACAATGCAGTCAAGCCTTAGCGACGAAACAGAGGCCGCCTTGCTCTTTGTCTCCCTCTTCGGCAAACTTATGCCTCCGAGGCCGCAGACTTTGGCGTTTATACCGCACCTGCCTATCTTGGTGAGGTTCAGCGTAAGATATTCCGCCATTTTGGGCTTTAAAAAAATTAAACACTCGTCCCCGCACGGTACGATATCTCCTACGTTTTCGCGCTTGATGCCAAGTCCCATAAGGCTGCCGAGAAAATCCCTGTGGCTGAGCGAGCTTATATCGCGCCCCGTCAGGCGTACCGCTGTGATAAACTCGCCAAAGTCGGGCTCTGAAAATACCGGGTAGCTGAAAAACATCCGTCTTTCAGCCTCCTCGTATCCGCCGAAAAATTCACACCGTACATCGGGCGTGCCGTGCACCTCTCTTTTTATCAGCGCAGCCTCGTGAGGGTTTAAAAAGCCAACGGCGTTTAAGTTATAAAACCTCCCGCTGCGCTCTAAAGCGTCGGCGGCTCTGGCAATAAGCAGCTTTTCCTGCGGCTCCAAGACCTACTCCCAATTATCGGAATATGCACTCTCGTCGTCCATAACTCCGACATTGCACGGTACGATCAAAAATATCCCGTTTGAGACTTTTTTGATATCTCCGTCCAGCGCGTACACCGCGCCGCTCAAAAAGTCAACTATCCGCCTGCTGGTCGCATTGTCGACAGACTCAAGGTTTACAACGATAGGCTTTCTCTCTTTTAAGTGATTTGCAATATCTCTCGATTCCTCAAAGCTTATCGGCTGCATTATTACCAGTTTCATCTGAGGCGCGTCGCCAAAGCGGTTCACTCTTGAGTTGCTTCTGGAAGAGCTGCGGCGGCTTGGCATATATCCCTCGTTCGGATCCGGTTCTTCGTAACTGTCTCTCGTATAATCCTCGTAAATCTGTTCTTCTTCATATGTATCGCCGACGTCAACGCCCATTATACTGTAGACCTTATCCATAAAGCTTCCCATAGTATTTCCTCCTGTTTTATGTTTTATCTATATTTTGGATTAATATTTAACGTTTGTTTTGATAATCTCTCTCCCCGAAGATTGCAGTGCCGACCCGTATCATAGTTGCGCCGCACTCTATAGCCTCTTTAAAATCATGCGTCATCCCCATTGACAGCTCATGAAGCCCTTGCCTTACCGCCAGAGCCTTAAGCGTTTTAAACACTTCGGCGTTCTGCTGCGGCGTATAGCCCGGGGCGGAGATAGTCATAAGCCCCTCAAGCCTTATATTGCCGAGCGGTCTGACGCCCTCTATCAGCCCCTCAAGCTCCCCGGGGCTTACTCCGAACTTTGTCTCCTCGCCGGTGATATTGACCTGGAGCAGTATTTTCTGCAAAACGCCCAGGGAAGCCGCCCTTTTATTTATCAGCGAGGCAAGCTCTAAACTGTCAACCGAATGTATAAACTCCGCTTTGCCGACAACCAGCTTTACCTTATTCTTTTGCAGGTGCCCTATCTGATGCCATCTAAGCTCCGGCCGCTGCTCCTGCTTAACCGCAAGTTCCTGCGGTCTGTTTTCCCCAAAGTCGACCGCACCTGCCAAAGCCGCCTCCTCTACCAGCTCCAACGGCTTTGTCTTGGATACGGCGATAAGCCTTATATCCTCAGGATCCCTGCCGCAGTCCTCTGCGATACTTCGTGCAGTTCTTAATACATCAAGATAATTCTGTTTAACATCCGGCATTAAATTCATTGTCTCACTACCTTACCATCTTCTATACCCTTGGTGTTTATTATTACCTCATCGTATATTTCCAGTTCCTCCGGGTAGCCCGATTCCGATGACTTTACAGAGCTGATAATCGCCCATTCCTTGTTGTTGTAGAGCAGGTTTACAGGCACAAACCGCGCCACGCCCAGACGTACGACATACACGCCCTGCCGGCCGTCAATGACCCTCAGCGACTCTGACGGAACCTTTATCCCCTCTGCACTCTCTGTAAATATCTCAGCCGAGACCTTGCTGGTCGTATAGATAGAGCTCACGTATTTGGTCGAGTGCACAGTCACAGCGACCCTGCCGCCCTCCGGCCTTGAAATCCCGGTTATCTCGCCGCTCACCGTGGTGTCCGACAAATCATAAAACTTTATGCTTATCTCGCGTCCGACCTCAAAGTTTTCGGCTTCGTCCTCAGGTATCATCCCCACAAAATACCAGTCGTAATTATCGACGATCTTGCACACCTCTTCGCCTGTGCTTACGGTGTCGCCGTAGGTCTTGTCCTCCCTTTTTATATCCCTCAGATACTTGGGAGTGGCGTCGCCCATCTTGTCGATATTGAGTGCCTCCTCATAGCCGTCGATCTTCGACGAAAAAACGCCTGAACGCACGGCATACACCCATTCTTTCTCCGAAGCCGCTCCGCTCTGAAGCTCATCAAGACGCGACTTTAACGCCTCCAGACGCTGCTCCTTTGTCTGGCCGCCCTCGGAAGAATATTGCTTTTGGTTTATATAATCATCAAATATTTTTTTATATTCACTGATGTGGCTGAAGCTGCTGTTGTCCTTTACCTGGGTGAGCTGCTGCGCCTCGTCCGATATGCTGAGCTCGATCCTTACCGCGCTGCCGGAATACATATCTGTTGTCATGTCATCGGTTTCAAGCTCTAAGATCTCCTCTTCAAGCTCTGATATCTCTTCCGTCACCGCCGGATCTACCCGGTTTTTGTATATGACCGCGACAGTGTCACCCTCTTTTACACGCTCGCCCTCATCGACAATACATTCAAAATAGCCGTCAGACGGAGCCGTTATCATTTCCTGATCTCTGAAAACATATCCGTCCGCCAGCACGTATTCGACTATGCTGCCGTTTACCGCGGTGTAAGTCTGAACGCTGTCTCCCGACCTGAAAAGTATGCTTATCAGCAGAAAGACCAGCACAAATATAAATAACAGCTTGGGTATTAAAAAGAGACGTTTTTTTATGTCTCTTTCCCGTCTTTTTTTTAGTATTTTATCTGAATTGTCAGTAGTATTTGCCACAAGACTACCTCCAATCATTTTAAGCATTTCAGAAAAAAGCTGTATCAACAATTAAGGTCAAAAGACCCATGCATAAATTATAATACCCGCCGCAGGCTATGTAAACAAAAACACACAAGTTGTTGAAGAACTGTAACTCAATTGTAAAATAACTCCTGCGCAGCCTTACCGCTATGCCTTGTTCAGATAAAAAAACAGCCGGATATCTCATCAGATATCCAGCCAGATTATATTCTTGTTTTTCTTAAACCAGGTTAATTGACGCTTTGCGTATCTTCGCGTCTCAGTCTTGATTTTTTCGACCGCCTCGTCAAACCGGATCTCTCCGCCTATATACGCGGCAAGCTCCTTGTAGCCTATCGCCTGCATCGCGGTAGAGTTTATCGGGACGCCCATATCAAGCAGCTTCTTTACCTCATCAAGCAGCCCGCGCCGCAGCATTATATCCACACGCCTGTTTATCCTGCTGTACAGCTCGCTGCGGCTGCGGTTCATGCCGTAAACTTCAGCATCGTAGATACTCTCGCCCCGCTGCTCTCTGTCAAGCTCGGTCTTTGTCCTGCCGGTCTGCTTGTATATCTCAAGCGCCCTTATCACCCTCTTTAAATTGTTGGGGTGAATGCTTTCGGCAGCTTTTGGGTCTGCCTCTCTAAGCAGCGCATGGACACGCTCGTTCCCCTCCTCTGCGGCAAGCCGCGAAAGGTTCTTTCGCAGCTCCAAATCGGCGGCTATTTCTTTAAACTCGATATTGTTTACCGTGCTGTCAAAATACAGCCCCGTGCCGCCGCAGAGTATGGGCACGCGTCCGCGCGAGAGTATGTCGTCGATACACCGCCTTGCCATCTCCGCATAACGGGCGACGCTGAAATCTTCGTACGGCTCTAAAATGTCTATCATATGATGCGCAACGCCTTGCATCTCCTCAGGCGTAGGCTTGGCAGTGCCTATATCCATGTGCCGGTACACCTGCATGGAATCGCACGACACCACCTCGCCGCCTACCCTCAGCGCAAGGCTTATTGCATAATCCGTTTTGCCGGAGGCCGTCGGCCCCACAACTCCGATGATTTTCGGCTTACTCACTTTAAAAACTCCGTTTCATTTATCATACTATCCTCTTAAACATTTTTTCTATATCACGCCGCGAAAGCTCAACCATAATAGGCCTGCCGTGAGGACAGGTCTCTATCCCCTCAGCCTTAAGAGCCGACACCATTTTTACCACCTCGGTCATCTCACTGAGGCTCAGCCTGTCGTTTCCCTTAACGGCTTTCTTGCAGGAAATCATGTCAAGCGCCTTTTCCTCAAAATCCGCGACCGGGTGCTTTATGTTATCCATCATAGCGCTGAGTATCTCGCAGAACAGCTCCTTAATGCCCGCACTGTCGGTAATCACAGGAGTTTCGTTTATTATGACCGCATTTGTCCCGAACTCCTCAACCTTAAAGCCAAAGCCCTCAAACACACTCAAGCCGGACATCACAGCGTCAAACTCCGGCGCTGTAAGCTCTACCGCGACCGGAGACAGCAGCAGCTGCGACATTCTCCGGTGACTGAAATAATCCCGCTTCAGATCCTCAAAGCCCCGGCGTTCATGCGCGGCGTGCTGGTCTATCATATAAAGATGCGTGTCGTCCTCAATTAGGATATAGGTATTAAACAGCTGCCCTATAATTTTACAGCTGCTTAGTATATCCGTTTTATCATCAAATATACCGGCTCCGGTATCAAGCGGCACAGCCGTCTGTTCCTCTGTTTTCTCCTGCGGCGCTTTCGTTGGTTCCTCTGTTTTCTCCTGCGGCGCTTTCGTTGGTTCCTCTATTTTCTCCTGCGGTGCGGCGGGCGCTTCCTCTGCTTTTTCATCTTGGGTACTGATGCTGAAAAAGTCATTCATTATCTTGCTTAGGCCGTCATTTACGGACGGCTTAAGCTCCTCTTCATCAATATACGGCTCCCGCGGACGGACATCGGGCGTAGTCGCCTTTAGGTACTCGCGCACAACGCTTCTGCTCACCCTCCCGGAATCACTGAGCCTTGTGACCGCCTCCTTACGCGGTGCGTTCACGCTGTCTGACTGCGGGGCGGGCGCAGACGGGCTGTCGCCAGACTCCTCCTCAGTTCTTTTTTGGTATATCGCGTTTTTGACCGCATGATAGACCGTGTCATAAACCTGCTTCTCGTTTGCGAACTTGACCTCGGTCTTGGCCGGGTGCACATTTACGTCCACCGCCTCGGGCGGCATACTTATGCTTAACACAAAGAACGGGAACTTTCCGGTCATCACAACGTTGCGGAATGCCTCCTCGACCACCTTTGAGATTATATGGTTCTTGATGTAGCGGCCGTTTACAAACACCGTCTGGCGGCTGCGGTTGCCCGCTGCAAGCTCTCCGCCTCCCACGGCGCCGGTTATATTTATGCCGTCCTCGGTATAGCTTACCTGTCTTGCACCCTTGGCATACTTAAGTCCGTACACCTTTAGTATCACGTTTAAAATATCCCCGTCGCCTGTCGTGCGGAACACTCTCTTGCCGTCGCACACGTACTCAAACGAGATATCGGGGCGCGACAGCGCCAGCCTGAGAGCCAAGTCCGAAACATATCCGGCCTCGGTGCTGTTTCTCTTTAAGAACTTCATTCTGGCGGGCACGTTTTTGAACAAGTCTCTGACCGTCATAACAGAGCCGCACGCGCACATGATCTCGTCAGGCTCTCCGCAGACTCCGTGGTCTACCGTATACTGAACTCCGATCTCATCCTCCGGCGTTCTCGTTATCACCTCAACAGAGGCGACGGCGCAGATACTGGAGAGCGCCTCGCCCCTAAAGCCCATCGTTTCTATTGCATACAGGCCGTCCTCAGAACGGAGCTTGCTGGTCGCATGGCGCAGAAAGGCGGTCGGCACCTGCTCACGCGGTATGCCGCTGCCGTTATCGGATATCCTGATAAGCGTTATCCCGCCGTTTTCTATCTCTATTCTAATCGTATCCGCTCCCGCGTCTATCGAGTTCTCTACAAGCTCCTTGACTACCGACGCAGGCCTTTCGACCACCTCGCCGGCAGCGATCTTGTCGGCAAGCTCAGGCGTTAGCACCTTTATTTCGTGTTTCACAGCAAATCACATCCAATTTTAAACTAAAAACTTTTACAGCTTCTTTGCCTTGGCCTGGAGGTCATAGAGCTTTGTCAGCGCCTCCATAGGCGTTACTGCATTCAGGTCTATCTCAAGAAGCTGCTTTATAACCGGGTTGTCGGTCTCGGCAAAGAAATCCATCTGTGCATCGGCAAACGGCGGCTTTTTGGCATTTCTTCTGCCGGTCTTGATCTTCACCGGGCTGACGCTTTTATCATCTCTCTGTTCAAGCTCTGCGGCTATCTCCTTTGCACGCCTGATTACCGACTTCTTTACACCGGCCAGAGCGGCGACCTCAACGCCGTAGCTCTCATCGGCCCCGCCCCTTATTATCTTGCGCAGGAACGTTATGTCATCGCCCTTTTTCTTAACGGCAATACAGTAGTTCTTGACATTGTCTATAGTTTCCTCCAGCTCGGTCAGCTCATGATAATGCGTCGCAAACAGCGTCTTGGCGCCGCACTTTTTTATGTCGGCTATATGCTCCACAACAGCCCAGGCAATACTGAGCCCGTCGTAGGTGCTCGTCCCTCTGCCTATCTCATCGAGGATTATCAGGCTTTTGCGCGTCGCGTTGTCGAGTATGTAGGCAACCTCTTTCATCTCGACCATAAAAGTACTGTCGCCGGAGCTTAAGTCATCGCTCGCACCGACGCGGGTAAATATCCTGTCCACCACCCCTATGCTTGCAGAGGACGCGGGCACAAAGCTGCCCATCTGCGCCATCAGCGTTATAACGGCTATCTGCCTCATATAGGTAGACTTGCCGGCCATGTTCGGCCCTGTTATTATCGCTATCTGGTTCTCGCCGCAATCGAGCGCCGCATCGTTTGGTATAAACATTATAGAGCGGTCGATCGATTCAACGACCGGGTGCCGTCCGTCCTTTATCTCTATCCGGTCGGAGTTGTCAACACTCGGCATTACATAATCATTAGCCTCGGCAACCGCTGCCAGCGAACACAGCACATCGACCTCAGCGATTATCTCCGCCGCTTTCCTGATACGCTCATAGTTTGCGCCGACAGCGTCGCGCACCTTGCAGAACAGCTCAAATTCAAGGTCTGTCACCTTGGCGTCTGCGTTTAATATGCTTTCCTCAAGCTCCTTGATCTCAGGAGTTATATATCTTTCGGCATTCACAAGCGTCTGCTTTCTGATAAAATAGTCGGGTACGTTCTCGGCGCTGCCGCGGCTGACCTCAATATAATAGCCAAAGACCTTGTTATACCCGAGCTTCATTGTCTTTATCCCGCTCTTTTCCTTTTCCTTATCGACCAAGTCTATGAGCCACTGCCTGCCGTTTTCCAAAATATCCCTTGTTTTGTCAAGCTCCTCGTTTGCGCCCTTTTTTATCATCTTGCCGTTTCTTAAGGTGACCGGCGCCTCCTCGTCTATTGTACCGTCTATCAGGCGGTACAGGTCTGTGAGCGCATCAAAGCGCGCGGCCTTTGAGGACAGCAGCTTGCTTTCGCATCGGCTCAGCAGCTCTTTAAACTGCGTAAGATTCATAAACGACTTTTTAAGATTAAGCAGGTCATGGCAGTTTGCGGTCTTGTATGCGACCCTGGTCGCCAGACGTTCGATATCGGATATCCCCTTTAAGATATCGATAAACTCTTCACGCAGCAGCTGCCCCGAAAACAGCTCGGACACCGCATACAGCCTGTCGCGTATCGCCACGACGTTCGTCAGCGGAGCCGTTATCATCTTTCGCATCAGCCTGCCGCCCATTGCTGTCTTGGTCTTGTTAAGCACATGAAGCAGGCTGCCGCGCGCGCTCCTGTCTCTTATCGTCTCAACTATCTCGAGGTTTCGCATGCTGTAGGCGTCTATCTGCATCGTCCCCTGCTGCGTCAGAGCCTCAACCGTCTTTATATTGCTGAGCTCTGTCTTTTGCGTCTCCTTTAAAAACTCAACCGCTCCGCTGAGCGCGCAGGCAGCCAGCCCGGTTTCAAACCCAAGCTCCTGAGGGCTTCCCGCCCCGAACGTCTCCGATATATTCTCTGCGGCTCTCTGCTCCGAAAACGCCCAGTCATAGTAATTCCTTACAAAGCTGCCGCACCTGTTTTTGATATAATCAACAAGCCGGCTGTCCTCATATGCCATCAGGTTCATGACCGTCTCCTTTGGCATGAACCTTACCAGCGCGTCGACAACCATATTTGACGATTCATCGCCAATATACTCCCCGGCATAGATCTCCCCGGTCGTTATATCCGCAAACGCAAGACCGATACCCGCGCCGCTTTTGTAAACCGAACATAAATAGTTGTTTTTAAGCTCGTCAAGCGCCTCTGAGTTCATTATCGTACCCGGAGTGACGATGCGCACGACCTCGCGGCTTACTATCCCCTTGGCAGCCGACGGGTCCTCCGTCTGCTCGCATATCGCAACACTGTAGCCCGCCTCGACCAGCTTTACAACATAGCTGTCCACAGAATGAAACGGAACGCCGCACATAGGCGCACGCTCCGGAAGCCCGCACGACCTGCCTGTCAGCGCGATCTCAAGCACCTTTGAGGCTGTCAGAGCGTCCTCGAAAAACATCTCATAAAAATCGCCCAGCCTGTACATCAGTATGCAGTCGCTGTACTTATCCTTAACGCTGAAATACTGTGTCATCATCGGCGTCAGCTTGTTTCTGTCAATTACCATTTCCTCACCGCCGCAAAAATAATTATTTTAATAAAAAGCAATACCCGACCGTCCGCCGCAAAAAGACGGCATAAGGTCGGATACGAGGTACTACCGGCAGCCCGAGCAGCCCTCGCAGCTTCCGCTGCAGCCCTGCTCCTGCTCACCGACTATAAAATGCTTTAAAATGCTGTCCATCTGCGAAAGCAGCATCTCATACTCTCTTGCGGCCTCCAGATAGTCTTTTATAACCGGATTACCCGCAATCTTTTCAAACTCTGCCTGGATGTACTCGTTTGCATTCTTTGCATCTTCGGGCGTCGGCTGTCCTTTTGTAAGCTCCTCATACTTCTGTTCTCTGATACTGTTATATCTGTCAATCAGCGCGCTCGCCTCTTTGTCTGCGGCAAGCCTTTCGCTTGTCTCCTCCGCTCTTTTCTTGGCCTCGCTGTTTTTTATCAGCTCGCCCAGCTCTCTCGCCTTGTCAAATATTTCACTGTTTTTCATTTGTTTCTCCTCTTTGTCTATGCTTTTAATCTACCGAACAGCGACCATGTCTGCGCGTCCGTTATCTCAATATCGAGCAGCTCGCCCACAAGGCTGCCTCTTCCCTCGGGACAGCTGAAGTTTACGACCTTGCCGCCCTCGGTTCTTCCGGTCAGGGTATTAATGCTCGTTTTGCTTACGCCCTCAACAAGCACGCGCTGAACCGTCCCTAAGTACCGTTCATTCAGTCGCTTTGATATCTCATTCTGAACTTTAAGCATTCTGTCAAAGTTTGCGTGCTTTTCCTCATCTGTCAGACAGTCGGGCATTTCCGCTGCCGGCGTGCCGACTCTCTTTGAATATATGAATGAAAATATCATGTCAAACTCTACTTCTTTAAGCAGACTGAGCGTCTGCTCAAAGTCCTCGTTGGTCTCACCCGGGAAGCCTACGATAACATCTGTCGTCAGGACAATATCCGGGATCGCAGCTCTGACCTTTCTGATTATTTCAAGGTACGAAGCGCGGGTGTATCGCCTGTTCATCATTTCAAGCACCCTGTCGGAGCCCGACTGTATCGGAAGATGCAGCTGATTGCAGACCTTTTTTTCTCTTGCCATGACCTCTATAAGCCTGTCTGAGATATCCTTTGGGTGGCTTGTCATGAACCGTATCCGCTCAATGCCGTCAATGCGGCAGACCTGCTCTAAAAGCTCGCTGAAGCTCAGTCCTGCGCCGAGGTCATTGCCGTAAGAATTAACGTTCTGCCCAAGCAGCATTACTTCCTTATAGCCTTTTTCCGCCGTCTCGCGGCACTCATTTAAAATATCCTCCGCACTGCGGCTGCGCTCGCGGCCTCTGACATACGGCACTATACAATATGTACAAAAATTATTGCAGCCGTACGTTACCGAGACCTTTGCAAGCGGCGGCGGATCGCGCCTTATCGGAATGCCCTCCGTGATTGTTCCCGCCTCGTCCGCTGTATCAAACACTCTTGTCTTACCGAGTGCGCAAAAGAGTATCTCCGGAAAGCGCCTCAGCGCATGGGTTCCGAAAACCATATCCACATGCTTGTATTTTGACTTGATAGTCTTTGCGATATGCTCCTGCTGCATCATACAGCCGCAAACACCTATCAGCATGTCCGGCTTTTTGGCCTTTTTATGCTTTAATGCGCCTATGTTTCCGAAAACCCGAAGCTCCGCGTTTTCTCTTACGGCGCAGGTGTTATAAAGAACCAGGTCGGCTGACTTTATATCGCCGCTCATCTCATAGCCCATATCGCACAGCATACCCTTTAGCCTCTCGGAATCGGCCGAGTTCTGCTGGCAGCCGTAGGTCTCCACATACGCCTTTGGTCTCGCGGGCATAGCTTCGATTATTGTCCTGACACGCGCGATATAGTCCTGCTGCCGCATTTGCTCCGCGTCAGCAGCGCGTGTAATATTTGACTTATTGCTTTCCGTCATATTGTCATTTTCTCTTTCCTTTATATTTATCAAGTATTTTGTTTATCCTGTCCATGGGCGTAAGCAGCTCGCTTATAGACTTGTCGCCGTTGATCTCCCGAATGATAAGCCCTATAAACTTTGACATATCCACCTCGTGATACCACTTGCAGTCCTTGAGCTCCGGCCGTCTGTAGACCATATTGGTGGTAAACACCGCGTCAATGAGCTCGTTTTCATAGGCCTCGTTGAATTTGTCAACACCCTCGGTAAACAGTCCGAACGACGAGAAAACTATAACCCTTTTTGCATTCCTGCCCTTGAGCTCCCTCGCTACATCAAGCATGGATTCTCCCGACGCTATCATGTCGTCAACAACAATAACATTCTTGCCGGATATGTCCTTACCTAAAAATTCATGAGCAACTATGGGATTTTTTCCGTTCACAATCTTTGAATAATCCCTGCGTTTATAGAACATTCCAAGATCCATGCCGAGAACCGATGAATAATACATACATCTGCCCATCGCACCCTCATCGGGAGATACAATAAGTGTGTTATTCGGGTCCAGGATAATCTCCGGCTTATATTTAAGACACGCCTTTATCATCTGATATGTCGGACGCACGTTTTCAAAGCCTTTAAGCGGTATCGCATTCTGTACTCTTGAATCGTGAGCGTCAAACGTAATGAAATTATCAACGCCCATATTTGACAGCTCCTGCAGCATCATAGCGCAGTCAAGCGACTCGCGGGCAACCCTTTTGTGCTGTCTGCCCTCATACATCATCGGCATTATCACGGTTATACGCTTAGCCTTTCCGCCGAGCGCTGATATTACCCTTTTCAGATCCTGATAGTGATCGTCCGGGCTCATTGCCTGGTCTCTGCCGTACATCTTATAGGTCACTCCGTAGTTGAACGGATCGCATATAATATAAATATCATACGTCCTGACAGAGTGCATCACCACAGCTTTCGCCTCGCCCGTGCCAAACCTTGGGCAGTTCACCGGGATCAGAAAGCTGCCGACTCCTGCCTCACTGTTTGCGCTGAACTTCCTCAAATGAGCATCTATTTTTTGAGCAAGCTCCTCGCAGCCTTTCATACCTATAATTCCCAGCTTTTCTAAATTATAAACCTGAACCGGATTTTCTCGCATGAATATTCTCCTCTTTTTAATATTTTAAACTAATTTACTAAACGTTATAAGACTTCAGCAGGTCGTATCTGATATCCCAGAGCTTCTGTGACATGTCAACATAATAGCTGTGCGGATTCTCAAACCTCTTGACCTCGTCCCAGATAAGCGCAAGCTCTGACGCCGAATATTCGCGAATCTGCTCAAGATCCGGAGACTTATATACAAGCTCGCCCTTTTTAAATATCGGTACCTGCAGCTCCACCGCCTTAAAGTCTGTCACCACCTTGCGCTTCCAGGTGTTTTGCGGGTCGAATATCTCATAAGGCTTTGAGTCGTCGATAACCTCATCGTAAGTCGTCAGAACATCGGCTATAGCCATTCCTGTCTCCCTTGAATACAGCCTGATGACCTTTTTAAAATACGGCGTTGTTATTTTCTGGACGTTTTCGCTTATCTTTATTTTGGGAATGATGCTTCCCTCATCCTCAACAGCGACCAGCTTATAAACGCCGCCGAAAACCGGCTCCGACTTTGATGTAATAAGCCTCTCGCCCACACCGAACGAATCAATCTTCGCGCCCTGCTGCAGAATGTCCCTGATTATATACTCATCAAGCGAATTGGACACACACACCTGCGCCTCAGTCCAGCCCGCATCGTCAAGCATCTTTCTCGCCTTTTTGGAGAGATATGTTATGTCGCCGCTGTCGATCCTTACGCCGCATTTTTTTATGCCCCGCGGCTTTAAGACCTCGTTAAACACACGTATGGCGTTGGGGATACCGCTTTTTAAAACATTGTAGGTATCCACAAGCAGCGTGCAGTTTTCCGGATAGCACTCGGCATATACCTTAAACGCCTCGTACTCGGTCGTAAAGCTCTGGATCCAGCTGTGCGCCATTGTGCCGAGAGCGGGCACTCCGAACATCTGGTCTGAAATAGTGCACGCCGTACCCTCAACTCCGCCGATATATGCAGCTCTGGCTCCGTATATCGCTCCGTCATATCCCTGAGCGCGCCGTGAGCCGAACTCCATAACGGGGATACCTCCGGCAGCCCTGACTATGCGGTTGCTCTTGGTTGCAATAAGGCTCTGATGATTTATGGTAAGCAATATCATAGTCTCCACAAACTGTGCCTGGATTATTGGGCCTCTGACCGTGACTATCGGTTCGTTCGGGAAGATGGGCGTACCCTCGGGTATACTCCATACATCGCACTCAAACTTAAAGGTTTTAAGATATTCCAAAAACTCATCGCAAAACAGCTGCTTCTGCCGCAGAAACTCTATGTCATCCTCCGAAAACCTGAGCTGTGACAGGTATTCAATCAGCTGCTTAACCCCTGCCATGATCGCAAAGCCCGCTCCGTCGGGAGCCTGCCTGAAATACATATCAAAATATGCTATCCTGTCTTTCATTCCGCCCTTTAAATATCCGTTGGACATCGTAATCTCGTAAAAATCCGTAAGCATTGTATAATTCATAAGCTTCTCTCACCCCAAACGCGTATGTATGTATATATAATCTTTGACAATCAGCCTTTCGCTTTTACATACTCTTTACCAAATAACAGTATAACATTTACGACAGATTTAGACAATAGCTAATTTAACAGAAATTTGACAAAAGATTATTATACCCCAAACAAAAACTTGACAAAAACGTCTAAAAACAATAGAATAATAGCAAAAAGCACCGCATAGGCCGCCAAGTACAGGAGCTTTGCCATGAAGAACAGGATTTTAATTATAATTTGCATTTTTGCGGTCGCCGCTTCCGCCGCAGTCATTCTGCTCTCACGCAGAGACGGAGCAGAACAGGCGGCCGCCGAGATATTAAGGGACGGCGAAGTCCTGCAGAAAATAGATCTATCCTCGGTCAGTGAAAGCTATGACGTCACCGTAGAGGCGGACGGCGGCGGCTATAACACCGTGCACATAACCCGAAACGGCGTTTCGGTCTCGGACGCCGACTGCCCCGACAAGCTCTGCGTTAATATGGGTGAGATAAGCGGCAGCGCCTATCCCATCGTATGCCTGCCGCACAGATTGGTGGTTCGGATTGTTTCGGGAAGCGGCGGCACGGTAGATGCGGTAACGGGACGGTAAAGGCAATGAACAACTCGCGTAAGATCAAACACACAGTGCTGCTTGGGGTTTTAACGGCGGCCGCGCTGACTGTTTTTGTGCTTGAAGCACAGTTCCCTCCCCTGACGTCTATCCCCGGCATAAAGCCCGGATTTTCAAACTTGATAACCCTCTTCTGTCTCGCTGCCCTCAGCCCCAAAGACGCGCTCACAGTACTTGTGCTGCGCATAGTACTCGGCGGTATATACGCAGGCAGCCCTATGATGCTCGCCTACAGCCTGTGCGGCGGGCTGTGCTGTCTGCTGTGCGAGACGCTGCTGATGCGGCTGCTGCCGAAAAACAGCCTGTGGGCTGTGAGCGTTGCAGGCGCGGTCGTCCACAACCTTGCGCAGCTCACGCTTGCAGTTATAATAACCAAGACCCCCGCGGTATTCTGGTATGCGCCGTATCTCATTATCGCCGGTGTGATAACCGGCGCATTCAACGGTCTTGCCGTTTGGTACACCCTGAAAAAGGCCTCCGGCATTATCAAAAAGCTGAAAAAGTAAAATCCCGCAAACCCTTAGGCTTGCGGGAACTTTTATGTGCTATTTCTGAGCCTCTGCAATTATCTTCTCGATAACGTTCTGAGGCGCCTCCTGATATCTTTCAAACTCAAACTCAAACTCGCCTCTCGCCTGTGTCATTGAGCGCAAATCTGAGGAATACGAGTGCATTTCCGCCATCGGGACCTCGCCCTCTATCATCGTTACGCCGTCTCCGACAGGCTCCATGCCAAGCATCTGGCCGCGCCTCTTGTTGATATCGCCGATAATATCACCGGTATAGCTGTCGGGCGCATAGACCTTGAGGTGTCCGATAGGCTCCAAAATCACGGGTGACGCCTGAGGCATACCTGCCTTGTAAGCAAGAGACGCCGCCATCTTAAACGCCATCTCGGACGAGTCAACATCGTGATACGAACCATCGACCAGCGTAGCTTTCAGGCCTACCATCGGATATCCTGCCAGAACGCCGTGCTCCATGGCCTCCTGCAAGCCCTTTTCAACAGCAGGAAAGTAACCCTTGGGAACGCTTCCGCCGAATATCTTCTCCTCAAACACCAGTCCCTCTTGGTCGGACGGCTCAAACTCTATCCATACATGACCGTACTGGCCGTGTCCGCCGGACTGTTTCTTGTGCTTACCCTCGACCTTGACCTTTTTCTTTATCGTCTCGCGGTACGGCACCTTTGGCTGTTCGAATGATATCTCAACGCCGAACTTGTTTTTAAGCTTCGAAACGATAACGTCTATATGCTGGTCACCGAGACCCTTTAAGAGCTGCTGTCTCGTCTCCTTGTTGATCTCAAACGCAAACGTCTTATCCTCATCCATCAGCTTGAGCAGGCCTTGAGCTATCTTCTCATCATCGCCCTTTTTCTTTGCGACAACGGCAAGCTCCATATTCGGCTTTGCAAAATCTATGCCCTCTAAGCGGCAGGGGTTGTTCTGCCTGCTGAGAGTATCGCCCGTCTTGGTCTTTGACAGCTTTGTGACGGTTCCGATATCGCCGGCGTTGAGCTGCTTTACCTCGACCTGCTTCTTGCCTAGCATTGTGTATATCTTTCCTATCTTCTCGTTGCAGTCGCTGTTTAGGTTATAAACCGTTGTATCGGGTGTCATAACGCCCGAAAATACCTTAAAGTACGACAGTTTTCCGACATACGGGTCCGCGACCGTTTTAAATACCAGCGCGCTGAGCGTGTCGCCGGTATCGACCTTGCGGCTCGTCTCGCTTCCGTCTGACGCATAAGCCTTGATAAGCTCATCCTTTGCGTTCGGAGCCGGGAAGTATGCGTTGATAGCGTTAAGCAGCGAGGACATACCCAAAATATGGTATGCGCTGCCGCACAGCACCGGAACGATGTCGCCCTCTGCCACACCATTTCTGAGCGCTGCGTACATCTCGGGCAGCGTGAACGGCTCTCCCGAAAAATACTTATCCATCAGCTCCTCGGACTGCTCCGCAACCGCCTCGTTTATCATCTCGGTAAGCGGCTCGAGCTCATCCTCTATTCCCTCCGGCATCTCGCCTGTTATCGTGCGGTTGCCGTCAAATATTCTCGCTTCTTTTTCAACAACATTGATAAAGCCGGTGATCTTATCTCCCTCTCTGAGCGGCAGCTGGAACGGCGCGATCTTCTTGCCGTATTTTTCTTTAAGCTGGTTTAAAACCTTTTGATAATCGACCCTGTCGTCGTCAACCTTATTGATAAATATCATCTTGGGAATACCGCGCTCCTCGCAGTACTTCCACGCCTTTTCCGCGCCGACCGTAAGTCCCGACTTTCCCGACAGCACTATTATAGCTGCGTCCGCAACTCTCAGTACCTGCTGCACCTCGCCGACAAAATCAAAATATCCGGGCGTGTCGAGTATATTAAACTTAGTTCCGTTCCACTCGCATGAAGCCAAAGCGGCAGAAATTGAAAACTTACGCTTTACCTCCTCCGGGTCAAAGTCCATGACGCTGGTTCCGTCCTGCGTTCTGCCCACTCTGTCAATGCTTCCGGCTGTGTAGAGCATAGCCTCAGCAAGACTGGTCTTTCCCGAGTTACCATGACCCAATAAACAGAAATTTTTGATTTTTGATGTCTCGTAAACTTTCAAAATTCAACCCTCCAATGTAATTGTAATTATTAATAAATGTATTAGCACAGACAAAAAATATTTATGTATTGTTCCTAAAACAACCTATCTTCTTAATTTTAACCTATTACGGCAAAATAATCAACCGAATAATGTACAATGTTTTAAAAATTTTTTGTGCATTTTCAACAAAATATTGCAGGGTATTACATCAGCCTTTCCACTCCGCACAGCAAAATGCCGGACAAGATGAGCCTTTGACCGTATTGCTTCATTAATATAGCCGCTTCACGAACAACAATATCATTTCTCAGCGTTTCCGTTTTTGAGGCTGTCAAAGCAGTCGATGATATTGAGCACCGCCGAAATCTCTCTGTCTGTCAGATTGTCGGTCTTTATCGTCATACCGTCAAGCCCTAAGAGATAATCCGAGGTCACATGAAACAGTCTGGAGAGCTCGACAATAAACGGCGTTGACGGCGCGGACAGCCCCATCTCCCACGAATTAACGCTTGCACGTGAAAGACACAGCCGCCGCGCAAGCTCCGCCTGAGTAAGCCCTGCCTTTTCCCGCAAATATTTGACCCTGTCTGCGAAACCATATAAATTTTTGTCCATATAATCACCTCAATGTAATTTTTACCTATTAATAATGATAATAACCTATCAAAAATAATAACTACTTATCAAAATTGATGATTATATTTGACAAAGACCTAAATTTATGATATAGTAAATTTAAAGAAATAATATATACTTATTAGTATATTTTTATTAAATTTATGATTGGAGGCAGGATACAAAAAAATAAGAAGAGC
>DXIJ01000035.1 GCA_019112945.1 Candidatus Monoglobus merdigallinarum
ATACAATTTAATATTTCCCGTCTTATCGCAGTCATATTCAAACCTCCTTGTATTATTTATATACTTGACCTCTGGAATCAATATCATACACGATAATCTTATTATCCGCAATGTCGAATAATGCTCTGTATTTACCTATTCTGAGCCTATATCCGTCTTTGCCCTGCAATTTTTTTATATCGCCCTGCGGCGGTTCCTGCGCCAATTTTATTAATGCCGATTTAATTCGCTGTTTTGTAATATTATCAAGTTTTATTAAATATTTAGCTGATTTTGGTGATAACTCTATATCCATATTTCACCGCCTGAAATTCAATGCTTTTAGGGTTTCTTAAGCAGTCATGCTGACACTATTTTTTACTTTAACCGACCGTAATATTTCTTATGTTTCATCATAAAAATGATGTAACCGCCCTCTTGTCAAAGACGATTACAAAAATATAGCTAAAACATTTGGCTAACCTAACTTTAGATTTACCTTTTATCTGCTTTTATTATATAGGTCTTTATTTATTTTGTCAAGGTATATTCATCACGGCAGAAATCAAAGATATCTTTTGTTTGAAACTTTCCCACGCCTGCGCACCTGCGTCAAAGCAAGCTACGCTTGTTCGTTTTTGCTCTCTGAGCAAAAAGCTCACCCGCTGCGCTGCTTTTCCTTTCAAACAAAAGTCCGCTGCGCTGGGACTTTTGTCTGGTTAAGCAGGGCTCACCTGCCGATGTTTGCAGTAATCCCAAAGATTTCGGATTACGCAAAAATACAGCTTTGCCAAAAAGCGGGAAAAACCTTTTGCGCGGTGCTATATGCTATCCAAAAATTTTCGGATTACGTAGGGGCAGTATAAAACAAAAAATAGCGCTCAGCGGCCGTTAACACCGCTGAGCGTTTATCTTACAAAACTTTATTAAACTCTTAAGATTAAACGATGCCGTGAGCCATCATTGCGTCAGCTACCTTTTTGAAGCCGGCGATGTTTGCGCCCATTACATAGTTGCCCTTATGGCCATACTCTGCAGCGGCCTCGTCACACTTTTCAAAGATGCCTTCCATGATAGACTTCAGCTTTGCGTCAACCTCTTCAAACGTCCATGAATATCTCATGCTGTTCTGGCTCATTTCAAGCGCAGAGGTTGCAACGCCGCCTGCGTTTGCAGCCTTTGCAGGTCCGAACAGTACGCCCTCTGACAGGAATACAGATACTGCCTCGGGAGTTGACGGCATGTTTGCGCCCTCTGCAACTGCGAAACATCCGTTCTTTACCAGAGTCTTTGCTGACTCTTCGTCCAGCTCGTTCTGAGTTGCGCACGGCAGAGCTATATCGCACGGGATAGTCCAGATACCCTTGCAGCCCTCATGATACTCTGCGTCCGGGTGAGTGGTGACATATTCCTTAATCCTCTTTCTCTCAACCTCTTTAAGCTGCTTTACACAGTCGAGGTCTATTCCGTTCTTATCATACACATATCCGTTTGAATCGGACAGAGCAACAACCTTGCCGCCGAGCTCTGTTGCCTTTTGGGTCGCATAGATAGCAACGTTACCGGAGCCGGAGATAACAACAGTCTTACCCTCGAAAGACTTTCCGTTAGCTTTCAGCATTGCGTCTGTGTAGTAGCAGAGGCCGTAGCCTGTAGCCTCGGTACGTGCAAGTGAACCGCCGTATGTCAGACCCTTACCGGTGAGCACGCCTGTGAACTCGTTTCTGAGTCTCTTATACTGGCCGTACATAAATCCTATCTCACGGCCGCCGACGCCGATATCACCGGCCGGAACGTCAGTATCTGCACCGATATGCTTTGAGAGCTCGGTCATGAAGCTCTGGCAAAATCTCATTACTTCTGCATCAGACTTGCCTTTGGGGTCGAAGTCGCTTCCGCCCTTGCCGCCGCCGATGGGCAGACCGGTCAGTGAATTTTTGAAAATCTGCTCAAAACCAAGGAACTTGATGATACCCTGATATACTGAGGGGTGAAATCTCAGACCGCCCTTGTAGGGGCCTATTGCACTGTTAAACTGAACTCTGAAGCCTCTGTTTACCTGAGTTTTGCCGTTGTCGTCTACCCACGGAACTCTGAACGAGATAACTCTTTCGGGCTCAACCAATCTTTCGATAAGGCCTGCTGCCTCATACTCGGGATGAGCCTCTACAACGGGCTCGAGGGATTCGAGAACCTCTTCGACAGCCTGCAGAAATTCGGGCTCGTTTGCGTTTCTCTTCTGAACCTGAGCGAAAACGCTCTGTAAATAACTGTTTGTGATTGCCATTTGAAAAACTCCTTTACATATATAATTATTTAATTATTTTTTCTGTTATTTATTCTTGGACTTTAAGTATTCATCAATCGACGCCGCAGCGGTCTTTCCCGCTCCCATCGCAAGTATTACTGTCGCGGCGCCTGTCACGGCGTCACCGCCCGCGTACACACCTGTCTTTGAGGTCGCGCCGGTCTCTTCCTTTGCAACTATACAACCCCACTTGTTGGTCTCAAGATCCGGTGTTGTATTCTTTATCAGCGGATTAGGCGTTTGGCCTATTGCCACAACGACTACATCTGCCTCTATATCAAACTCGCTGCCCTCGACCGGCACAGGTCTGCGTCTGCCGGAGGCATCGGGCTCGCCGAGTTCCATTTTGATACAGGTGACGCTGCTCACCCAGCCGTTTTCATCACCGTTTATCTTGACCGGATTATTGAGGAGCTTAAATTCTATTGCCTCCTCCTTTGCGTGGTGGATCTCCTCGGCACGCGCCGGCATTTCCTCCTCGCTTCTTCTGTAAACTATATACACGTTCTCGGCGCCCAGACGCTTGGCAGAGCGCGCCGCATCCATAGCAACGTTACCGCCGCCGACAACTACCACGTTTTTACCGACATACACCGGGGTGTCATACTCCGGGAACTTGTAAGCCTTCATCAGGTTTATTCTTGTAAGAAACTCGTTGGCTGAATATACGCCGTTTAACGATTCGCCCTCTATCTTCATAAAGCTCGGGAGTCCGGCTCCGGTTCCGATAAACACAGCGTCAAAACCCTCTTCATTCAAGAGCTCGTCGACCGACAGAACCTTACCGATAACCATATTTGTCATAATCTTAACGCCCAGCTCTTTCAGCTTATCGACTTCTGCGGCAACGATTGCCTTGGGCAGCCTGAACTCGGGGATACCGTACACCAGGACGCCGCCCGGGGTATGGAATGCTTCAAACACAGTCACATCATAGCCCAGCCTTGCCAGGTCTCCCGCACAAGTGAGGCCTGCCGGACCCGCGCCGACAACTGCGACCTTCATGCCGTTTTGCTCGGGCTTTTCGGGCTTTGAAGCTATATTCTTCATATACCAATCCGCGACAAAGCGTTCAAGGCGGCCTATGGCGACAGGTTCGCCCTTTATGCCTCTGACGCAGTACTTCTCGCACTGGGTCTCCTGCGGACAAACTCTTCCGCAAACTGCCGGGAGCGAGCTTGTCTCCTGAATTTTCTCATAGGCTTCTTTAAATTTACCCTCGGCTGTCAGAGCTATAAACTCCGGTATTTTGACCATTACCGGGCAGCCCTTAATGCACGGCTTATGCTTGCAGTTTAAACATCTTTTAGCTTCCTCGACCGCCATTTCTTCGGTATAGCCCAGGGTGACCTCTTCAAAATTCTTATTTCTTACGTCAGGCTGCTGTTCGGGCATTCTGACTTTTTCAAGCGACATATTAGGCATTGTTCATTCCCTCCAATCTGCAGGCATGTTCTCTGGAGCGCTGCTCCTCGTTTTTAAACATTCTTGACCTCGCTATCGCGCTGTCAAAATCGACCTGGTGACCGTCAAAATCCGGCCCATCCACACAGGCGAACTTTGTCTCGCCGCCGACGGTGACACGGCAGCCGCCGCACATTCCGGTTCCGTCAATCATTATCGGGTTCATGCTTACTATCGTCTTTATTCCATAATCACGCGTAAGGTCGCAGACCGCTTTCATCATCACAAGCGGACCTATCGCTATAACCAAATCATAACCGGCGCCGCCGTCTATCAGCTCTTTCAGCTTTTGGGTCACAAAACCCTTATTTCCGTTTGAGCCATCGTCAGTCATTATATATAGGTTTGTACATGCCTCGCGGCAGAGATCCTCTATTATGATAAGCTCCTTGTTTCTAAAGCCGTTTATCATATCGACCTCGGCGCCAAGAGATTTGAGCTTCTTGGCCTGCGGGTACGCTATAGCCGTGCCCAAGCCGCCGCCGATTACCGCTACCTTTTTTACACCATCAAAGTGAGATGCAACCCCGAGAGGCCCCACAAAATCCTGCAGGCTGTCGCCCGCCTCCAGTTTATTCAGACTCTCGGTCGTCTTGCCGACAACCTGAAAAATCACTGTGACTGTTCCCTTTTCCCTGTCATAATCCGCTATTGTAAAGGGAACTCTCTCACCTTTCTCGTCAACACGAAGTATTATGAACTGCCCCGGCTCGGCTTTTCTCGCTATATACGGAGCCTCGACCTCTATAAGTGAGACCGAATCGTTCAAAACCTCTTTTCTGACTATTTTATACATATTTACACCTCCAAAAATATGTGCCGTTTGTCTCCCGCAAACTTAAATTTTCAGCCTTAGCTGTTTTATGCATAATAAAAGGGTGCAGCTAATAAAGCCACACCCCATTGTGCGCCGTTGAACAACATTTAATTAAACAAAGCGAAAGCGCCGTTGCTTTTGTCACGCTCTGTAATAAAGTCGCATAAGAGCGGACTTTCACTTTTAAAACCAAGGAAAGTCCGGCTCCCCCTCTTTTACCTGCAAATACCAAAACAGGTACATCGTTTTATTAACCGACTAAATTAAATTATATATTAACTGCACAGGTTTGTCAATATATATTTTTACAAAAAAATATATTTCCGGTGTATTTTATCGGTTCCGGGTTGGAATAATAGCCTTACCGGAGGTGTTTATATTGATAACTGCGTTTGACAGCCTGATTGTTGACGCCGACAATCTTTCGGAGCTCGAAGATTTTGATACTGACAAACTGCTTTTGATCACCTGTGGTTTGTCGCAAAAGGCAACCGTTACGGCCTCAAGCATTGATGACGAGTGCTTCTCATACTGCATCCAGCGCGCTTTTAAGACCGTTTCGGGCAAAACGCTGCTGCCGCAGGAGTTCAAGATACACTGCTCTAAAAAAGCCGGAAACCTATACCCTGCACTCGAAACGGTCACGCTGCTGCTGCTTTTTGATGTTCCTCCTGCGGAGATATCCGACAAGCTCACAATTTTTATTTAAGTTATTGACCTTTACGGCTTCATATGTTAAAATATTCCAAAATATTTATTTGGGAGTGATTTTAATGAAAACCTTTTCAATCGGAATGGGGGTTATTTTTGCCGTTTTAGGGATAATATGCCTGATTATTCCGCAGCTGACCATTAGATTTTTAACATACGCTATTGCAGCTATTATTTTTATTGCCGGTATATTCCTTATTGTGTCTTTCTTTACCAAACAGCACACGGTTTTGGGCACACCGAGCGGCTGGACGCTGTTTTACGGTATTGTATCCGCTGTTTTGGGCATTGTGCTTTTCTTTAACCCTTACATAGGCGACTTTGTTATGGCGATACTGCTGGGCTCCTGGCTTGTTATTTCAAGTATCAGCAACATTGTCTCGGCGCTCAGGCTCAAAAGCTCCGGGCTGCCGTGGGGTATCCCCATGATTTTCAGCGTATTATCGCTTATTATCGGTATACTTACAATTCTTCACCCAATATTAACTATTTTCGCGATAGGGATATATGTCGGCGTTTCGCTTATCATTGAGGGTATAAACTTTATAATATTCGGTTCAAAGCTTTAACGGGTATAAAAAAACCGCTCCATGGGCGGTTTTTTATTTTACTGTAAATCACCGGGCTCTAAGACCTTATCGCTGACATTAATCTGGTCCTTAACGGCGCTTTCCTCGATATCCGCCTTTGTCGGCGTTTTTCTCTCATCTATTGGAGTATACTTCAGACGTTTTATTGCACTCTTATATGCCGGGCGAATTATCTTGCTGCTTGTCATTATCTCTTCTATTCTATGCGCACACCAGCCGACTATCCTTGCCATTGCAAATATCGGTGTGAACAGCTCCTGCGGGATTCCAAGCATTTGATATACAAAGCCTGAATAAAAATCGATATTGGCGCACATCGGCTTATCAACGCCCTTTATCTCCTTGAATGCGATCGGTGCAAGCTCTTCTATCGCACAGTATAAATTAAATTCCTCTGTGTTTCCCGTAACCTCTGCAAGATAGCCCGCACGCTCTTTAAGAATCACTGCCCGCGGATCGGAGACCGTATAAACCGCATGGCCGAGACCGTAGATAAGGCCTTTGCCGTCTCCGGCTTCTTTCCGCAAAATCTTTTTTAAATACTCATAGATCTGATCCTTATCGCTCCAATCGGTGATGTTCGCTTTGATCTCGTTCATCTGCGACATCATTTTATCATTTGCGCCGCCGTGCTTGGGGCCTTTAAGCGATCCGACTGCGGCAGCGATCGCAGAATATGTATCTGTGCCGGTAGAGGACAGAACCCTGACAGTGAACGCCGAGTTGTTACCGCCGCCATGCTCTGCCTGAAGCATTAACGTTAAGTCAAGTATCTCGGCTTCCAGCTCGGTGAACTTATTATCCGGCCTTATCAAGTGCAGGAAGTTCTGTGCAGTGGAATACTCGGGATTTGAATTATGTAAAATCAAACTCTTGTTATCAAAATAGTGCCTCTTGCAGGCGTAAGAGTTTGCTATAAGCACCGGGAACCGCGCAATAAGCGACAGGCTCTGCTTCAGCAGGTTCGGAACTGATATATCGTCCGGATTGTCATCATATGAATACAGCGCCATAACGCTTCGCGCCAGCTTGTTCATTATATTCTTGCTCGGCGCTTTCAAAATCATATCCTCGGTAAATTCGGGCGGGAGAACGCGATATTTAGACAAACCGTACTTAAAGCCTGAAAGCAGCTTTTCACTCGGCAGAAAACCGAACATTATAAGAAACGCCACCTCTTCAAATCCAAAGCGCTTTTCGGCGCGGCAATGCGCGACTATATCCTCGATATCGATTCCTCTGTACCTGAGCTTGCCCTCGACCGGAACCTTGCTTCCCTCGTCTATAACATATCCGTGAACTTCGCCGATAGACGTCAGGCCTGCCAAAACGCCTGTGCCGTCCGGATTTCTCAAACCGCGCTTAACATTATACTTTGTATAATACTGCGCCGGGATCATATTCCAACGTGAGTTCTGACTCCGTATAAGACGGATGTATTCCTCAATATTTATATTTGGATCTTTAAAATTAAAGCCCTCCATATATTAAACCACCTTTCTGCAGCGTACTAATTGAATTAATTATACATCAAACTGCATACTCATGTCAACTAAAACAATCAAAATCAATTATTCATACATTCCTGTGGACAGGTAGCGCTCTCCCGAATCTGGAAATATGACCACAACTGTTTTATCCGAATTGCCGCTTCTCTTTGCTATCTCTGCCGCAGCATACGCCGCTGCACCCGAGGAGATACCGACAAGTATGCCTTCGGTTTTTGCAATCGCGTTGCCGGCTCTGTATGCCTCATCATTCCCGACCGCAATTATTTCATCGCAAATTTCCGTATTCAGCACCTTTGGCACAAATCCCGCGCCAATGCCCTGTATCTTATGTGCGCCGCTTATGCCTTTAGTCAGCACAGGTGAAGCCGCGGGCTCTACACCGACAATCTTTACATTGCTGTTCTTTGACTTTAAATATTCACCAACGCCCGTTATCGTTCCGCCTGTGCCTATACCTGCGACAAGTATATCTATCCTGCCGTCTAAATCGTTCCAAATTTCCGGACCGGTCGTCTTTTTATGCACCTCCGGATTGGCGGGGTTTTCAAACTGGGACGGAATGAATGCGCCGGGCGTTTTCTCAGCAAGCTCTGCTGCTTTTTCAATTGCCCCAGTCATTCCTCTTGCGCCGTCTGTCAACACTATCTCGGCGCCGTATGCTTTCAGCAAATTCCTGCGCTCAACACTCATGGTCTCGGGCATTGTCAGTATAACCCTATACCCAAGCGACACTGCTGCCGACGCAAGGCCTATGCCGGTATTGCCGCTTGTGGGCTCGATTATTACCGCACCTTTTTTTAGCCTGCCGCTCAGCTCGGCATCACGTATCATGTTCAGCGCAGTACGGTCTTTTATGCTGCCGGCCGGGTTGAAGTATTCAAGCTTTGCTATTATCGGATTATTTAAGCCGCAGCTCTTGCTGTAATTATTAAGCTCCATCAGCGGAGTGCCGCCTATCATTTCTGTTACGTTCTTATAAACTTTCATTATATACCGCCTTTCCGTTTTTAATCGCTCTATAATATTATTTGCCTTGCTTTCTTAAATATTCCTATATAATAAAAGACGGGCTGTAAAAAAACTCGACATATAAAATGATTGCGTATGGGGTGTCCAAAAAATAGTTCAGAACGGACAAAACTCAGTTTACAGCGGTGGCCGCATTTGGCGCTGTAAACCTTGCCCGACGGCG
>DXIJ01000036.1 GCA_019112945.1 Candidatus Monoglobus merdigallinarum
AATGAATACTGCTTTTTTCATAGCTTTCACCTGCCTTGTTTTATTATATTTACATTATAATGTATAATTTAGGAAATATCAAATACTTATGATGAATTATATATTATACCTTTTGGTAATGATAAAATTCCTGTCAGGCAGTAAAAAAGCCAAAGCGCACGGGCTTTGGCTCTGCTTATATATTAATTACAGCGGCTCAGCTGCCCGCTCTTTGTATCTGTGCTTCTTTCCAGAGCGGCTCTAATTTATCGGTATCACTCAGGACAAATACCTTTATCTCCGCAGTTTGATCAGACGGTGTAAAGCGGATCTCACCGCTTGTGTCGAGAATTTCTTCATGTACAGTAACCAGCGCGCCGTCACTGTTGTATTCGGCTGCTTCGGCAGTAAACATACCGCTCAGTGCGCTTCCGGAAATCGCGCAGGTAAGCTCTGAGGAGTTAAACTCCGTAACCTCTGCTCCGTTTTGCTCAAACCTGTATTCAACCCCCTCCGGCACTTCTTCCACCGGTTCGCCTGCCTTTTGCACAGTGAACGAAACGTTATCAATACCGAGCGTGACATTATTTTCTTTTCTTGTCAGACATTGAACTTTGGTCGGAGTGATAGTGATATCACGGGGATCGAGCTTTGTTGTTCCCGAGCCCAGATAGACGGTATCTCTGTACATGTAGCCTCCGCCGCCGGTTCCGGTGTATACATCTATGGTCGGAATGCCGTCTGCATTCTTGTAGTATTCAAGTTTTACTCTGTACCAGGCGTCTTTTTCCTGTGCAAAGCCGCTTATTCCAAAATCCGCCCCCTTGGGGCTTGAATCAGTTGACGCCGTTCCGCGAGAAAACATATCGGTCACAACAAGATCCTGATTTATACTTGTTTTAAGCTCAAAAACTCTGCCGTCCGTCGAGGTTGTATATGTATTGTCGGGACTTGCGTGAACGGTGTCAAACACTCTGAAAAGAACCGTATCCTTTTCCTGATCGCTCTTGTTGAAATCCATTTCGAAAATCAGCTTGTCGCCGTCCATCGGCTCAGACGGAGTGTAGATAAATCCGTCCTGTCCGCCCTCTGCATATGTCAGCTCCAGATAATTGTTCGAGCCTGAGCGCTGCTTGACTGTCGGCATTGTTCCGGAACCGCTCTTATACACCGATTTAAGGCTGAGCCCGCTGCCGTTTGGTATCTCAGCATTGTTGTCAAACGAACCTCCGGCCTCTATATTGTCAAAGCTCCATTTTTCGGTGTATGAAACGGGTGTTGCCTCAGGAAGCGATTCCTGATCCTCATCAAACTTCACACCGACCAGTTTGCCCTTTGAACCCGCGACAAAGATATAGTAAACAACGCCCTTTTCAACCGAAGCGCTGAGAGTCAAGTTGCTTCCGTTCCCTTGCTTTGAAGCAATCTTTCCGCTCTCGGCACTGTCAGCTCCCTCTTTTACTATATAGAAAGTTTTGGCATTGGTCGAATTTCCGACGTCTCCGGCATAAGCATAAAGCGTGCCGTCAGCCGGAGCGGTAAATCTGAGACAGGTTCCCTGTCCCGCGCCGCCGGAGTAGCTGCCGTTCTGGCTTGAGCTTATGCAGTCCGTGTAATTCTTTCCGTCAATATTAAAGCTGCTGCTTAGGCTGCCGGTTTTGATATCAAACAATGCGGTCAGGTTCTTCATAAGCTCAGTTCCTGCCGCCGCTCCGTCATTTGCTGATGAAGCAAACCATTTAAGCGTAGTTGTTCTGATAGTGAGGTCAAAATATTTTGTCGCCGTAAAGCCCTGATTTGATATCTCTGCCGCAAGTACGATCTTTTTGTCGTTGTTTTTAGGCCGCGTCACCGAGACCGGCTGATTGTTTTCGATAATTAGGTCGGAGGACAGAGACGTCCATGTTATATTTGAGCCGTTCTCTCCGATTTCGCTCAGCTTAAGTTCCGACGCGGAGCTTATCTTGCTCTTGTTGAGCGACAGCGCTTCATAATCCGCAATTGCCGCACGGTATCCGCTGCCGAGCTCCGAAAGCGTCGGAGACAGCGTGACCGTGCCCTCGGGGAACGAGTTCACTGTAAGGTCGTTGCAGTAATGCTCGATATTCGTATAATATCCGCCGATGTAATGGCCGTTTGCGTCCGAGGGGTCGTTTGGATTAAGTCCCCTGTCAACCTCCCATTCATCCGGCATTCCGTCATTGTCACTGTCTGTTATCGTTTTTGAAGTCGCCTCGGGATAATACGAATCATAATCCACATATTCAATGCCATACGTTGAGATTGCACTTTTAACATCGCTGTCGGTCACGGTCGAGAAGTCGCGTCCGCCGGTCAGCGAGCCCGTGCCGGTGCGCGTCTCTTCAATTACCTGTGCATCTATCTTAGGCCTTGAGGCCGCATCAATGCCTGCCCCGGCATATGCCAAAACATTGGCGTATACTTCATCTGCCGTCTCTGCGTGCGGAGCTACCGAAACGTCATCCTCCCCGTTCATTATCGGAAAATGCCGGCTTGAACGATAATACGCTTCAAGGTATGTTGTATTGCTGTTAAATGAAAAACCGTTCCAGTTGTTATCCGTCACGTCGGAGCGCACCTTGTCATTTTTATCGGTGACCTTGTTGCCGGTTAAGTAAAATTTATAGTTTTCATAGCCTGTGCCGCTGGAGAGTTCTATATATCTGTAGCTGCCCTTTGTTGACGGACCCGCCTTTAAGTAATTGCCGACATAGTTTTCGCGGCCGAACGTTCCGTATGCGGTCTGCCTGCCCCAGTTGTATATGACGTTGTTTACAAAATCCATAGGGTTTGTGCCTATGACCTTGCCTCTGAAATTACGCGAAAGGCTGTGACACAGCAAATTATGATGCCATGAGTTGTAGCCTTCGCCGAACATTGCCCCGAATCCGTGCGCTCCCTTTGAGTGATACGAAACGCAGTTTGAGGGACCGATTATAGTGTACTGTACGGTGAGATTGTTGCAGCCGCTGTAGAGTCCGAACTGCTCATCATTTGCCCAGCCCAGCGAGCAGTGGTCGATTATGGAATTTGAGCCGTTCGAGCCGCCCCATGCGTCATAGTCTCCGCTGCCCTCGCCGCGTTCTCCTGGACGTGAGGAAATATAGCGGACGATTATATTGCTGCCGCCCATGCCTATCTTGCCGTTTCTGAGCGTTATGCCCGCGCCGCCCGGTGCGGTCTGTCCCATGATAGAGATATTGCTCTTAACGACCACATCACTCTTTAGATTAATTGTCCCGCCGACGTCAAAGACGACTATACGTCCCGATTTCGATACTGCGTCACGGAAAGAGCCTGCGCCGCTGTCGTTTAGGTTCGTGACATGGTATATCTCTCCGCCGCGGCCGCCTGTCGAATACTTGCCGGCTCCGTCTGCTCCGGGGAAAGCGAGGGGACGCTCGACCGTGCTTTCAGAGACTTCGGCACTGACGCTCATTTCGCCGTCCGGCGCAAACGGGCCCGCCGCCGCAAGCACTGCCGCAGCCATACAGACTGCCGCTGATTTTTTCAAAAATCTTTTTATACTGTTTTTCATGATTTAGACCTTTCTGATTTTAAACTGACAAACCAATGCTATCATTATTACATATAATCTTCAATAAAATTCCAACGGTTTTTGTTATTTTGGCAACAAAACAATATATACTAACAAAAACACTGTAATTATCGTCAGTCAAGCTAAAATCATATTATTTTAAATGATTAGCCAATGCTGAAATCAGCCATAATAAGCAGGGGGTGATTTTATGCAATCAGTATGGAGCGCTGCAGCGGACATGCCGCGGTTCAGGCCGCTTGATAAAGATATAAAGACCGATGTTCTTATCATAGGCGGCGGACTTGCCGGTATTCTCTGCGCCTATATGCTTGACAGGCGCGGCGTCAGATATGTGCTTGCAGAGCGTGGCAGGATATGCGGAATGACAACAAAAAATACTACCGCCAAGATAACCTCACAGCACGGCCTTATTTACGCCGGACTGATAAGGAGATTCGGCATTGAACGCGCAGGGCTTTATTTGGACGCAAACGAAACAGCAGTAAAGGAATATCAAAAACTGTGCGAGGGCATTGACTGTGATTTTGAGATGCAGGATTCATATGTATACTCATTAAGCAGCAGAGCTAAGATAGAAAATGAATTATCGGCGCTTCACAGGCTGGGGTACCCGGCGGAATTTTCAGACGCTTCCGCACTGCCGTTTTCTGTGCGCGGAGCGGTGAGGTTTAAAGGACAGGCTCAGTTTAATCCTCTGAAGTTTACAGCACATATTTCCAAAAACCTTAATATATACGAGGATACAGCAGTTACAGAGCTCTGCGGCAGAACAGCGGTGACAAACCATGGCATGATCAAGGCGGATAAGATCATAGCCGCTACGCACTTCCCGTTCATCAACAAGCACGGCAGCTATTTTTTAAAACTGTACCAGAACCGTTCATATGTTATAGGCGTTAAAAATACGCCCAATCTTCATGGAATGTATATTGATGAATCGGGCAAGGGATTTTCGTTCAGAAACTTTGACGGCCTGTTGCTGCTCGGCGGCTGTGCGCACAGGACGGGCAAGCGCAGCGGGGGCTGGCAGGAGCTTGAAGCGTCTGCTAAGCTTTACTATCCGGGAGCGGAGACAGCTTTCCGCTGGGCGGCGCAGGACTGCATGTCGCTTGACGGCATCCCGTATATAGGCGAATATTCCAAAGGCACAGCTGATTTTTATGTTGCCTCAGGCTTCAATAAATGGGGGATAACGTCATCAATGGCCGCGGCCATGATCTTAACGGATATGGTTATGGGCAGGAAGAATAAATACGCGGAGGTATTTTCGCCGTCCAGAACGATGCTGAGGCCGCAGCTTGCAGCAAACGCCCTTAAGGCTGTAATAAACCTGCTTACATTCTCCAAAAGACGCTGCCCGCATATGGGCTGCGCCTTAAAGTGGAATTCTACAGAGCATTCGTGGGACTGTCCCTGTCACGGCTCCCGCTTTGAAGAGGACGGACAGATGATAGACAATCCCGCAAACGGAGACTTAAAGAATAAAGGAGGAGATCACATTGGCTAACCATTTAAAGGATCAGATAAGCCCGTACCTGGGCCAGCACTCTGAAAACCCTGTGGACTGGTACCCGTGGTGCACCGAAGCGTTCAAACGTGCAGAGGACGAGAACAAGCCTGTATTTTTATCGATAGGGTATTCGACCTGTCACTGGTGCCACGTTATGGCACACGAGAGCTTTGAAAATGTAGAAGTTGCTTCCGTGCTCAACAAGCACTTTATATCTGTCAAGGTAGACAGGGAGGAGAGACCCGATATCGATAATATCTATATGTCGGTCTGCCGGGCATTTACGGGCAGCGGCGGCTGGCCGCTGAGTATATTTATGACGCCGCAGCAAAAGCCGTTTTTTGCCGGAACATATTTCCCGCCGCAGGCAGGACGTGGCATGATAGGCTTTAAGGAGCTGTTGCTCAGGATCCACGAAGCATGGATGAATGACAGGGAGGAGCTTTTGAGCTCAGCGGATATGCTTATAAACGCATTGTCCGACACGGAAGAAGCATGGGGAGCCGAAGCTCCGGAGCCGGTAAAGAATGCGGCGGAGAGGCTTAAAAACAGTTATGACAGCGAGTACGGAGGCTTTGGAGCCGCGCCGAAATTCCCGTCGCCGCATAACCTGCTGTTTCTGATGTCGTACTATCAAAAAAGCGGGGACAGATATGCGCTTGAAATGGCGGAAAAGACTCTTGTGCAAATGTACCGCGGCGGTATTTTTGACCATATAGGCTATGGATTTTGCAGGTATTCGACCGACCGCAGATTTCTCGTGCCGCATTTTGAGAAAATGCTATGTGACAACGCAATGCTGATGATTGCCTACAGCCGTGCGTTTATGCTGACTAACGACCGGTTTTATAAGGACACAGCGGAAAAGCTCGCCGTTTATATCAAGCGTGAGATGACGTCGCCTGACGGGGGATTTTACAGCGCGCAGGACGCTGACAGCGACGGTACGGAGGGCAAATACTATCTTATGGAGCCGGAGGAGATAAATGCCGTGCTCGGCCGCGGTGCAGGCGAAAAATTCTGTGCGCACTACGGTATAACAAAGGACGGTAATTTTGAGGGCAAAAGCATACCAAACCTGCTCGGCAGCGATTACCTGAGCGGTACGCTTGACGGATATTTGGATACCGTTTATAAATACCGCCGCAGACGCTTAAGCCTGCACCGTGACGATAAAATACTGACCTCGTGGAATTCGCTGATGACGGCGGCTTTCTGCGAGCTGTACCGTGCCGCAGGGAAAGCAGAATATCTTGCCGCTGCTGAGAGGGCACAGAGGTTTATAGAGAAAAACCTCTGCGTGGGCAGTGAACTGTTTGTGAGCTTCAGAGACGGCAAGACAGGAGAGATGGGCTTTATTGACGACTATTCATACTATATATATGCTCTGCTTAACCTTTACGATGTGACATACAATGATATATATCTTGAAAAAGCATGGTTTTTATGCAAAAAAAGCGTTTCTGAATTTTTTGATTTCATCCGCGGCGGCTTTTACCTGTACGGCAGTTCTCACGAGCAGCTGATAATGCGTCCGAAAGACACATATGACGGTGCGCTCCCGAGCGGAAATTCCATTATGACGTATAATCTTATTAAAATATTCCGTCTGACGGACGACGCTGACCTTAAGGATATTATCAAAGCCCAGATAAATTTTATGTGCAGGGAGGCCTCAAGATATCCGGAAAGCTACACAATGTTTTTAACGGCGCTTATGGAATACAACGATCCGCCGCCTGTCATTACGGCTGTGATAAAGGATATGTCGGATATTCGCGGCCTTGCCCTCAAAACGCCTGCCGGAAGCAATGTTAAGATAAAATACCGCCCGGTCGGGTCGTATAAGCTTAAAAACAACATGACCACATTTTATGTTTGCAGAAACAATCATTGTATGCCGCCGGTCAACGACCTTTCAGATGTGCTTTAAGGCGGAGGCGCTGCCAAAGCCGGGCAAGTCTGACTTGCCCGGCTTTGGCTCTTTCTGCCGTGTTAAAATAATAAAATACAGCAGTGCCGAAAATCAAAGCTTTATTTCAGCAAAATTCATTATTTTTATATTGACTTAATGCAATTATTATATTAAAATAGACTAAAGAATAAGATATATTTATTTTTAATTTTGGAGGTAATAAAAATGTTCAACAACATTCCTGAGGTTAAATTGGGTATTGTTGCGGTCAGCCGTGACTGCTTCCCGATTGAGCTGAGTGAAAAAAGACGCGGCAATGTGGTAAAGGCCTGTGCTGACAAAAAGATCGAGATATATGAGGCGAAAACAACGGTTGAGAATGAGACCGATATGCTCGCCGCTGTTGAGGAGGTCAAGAATGCCGGCGTTAATGCACTGGTTATTTATCTTGGCAACTTCGGCCCTGAGGGACCCGAGACGGATATCTGCAAGAACTTTGACGGCCCGTGCATGTTTGTCGCTGCTGCCGAGGAGACTCAAAATGACTTGATAGACGGCAGAGGCGATGCATACTGCGGAGTTCTCAATGCTTCCTACAGCTTGGGGCTTAAAAATCTCAAGGCCTACATACCTGAATATCCCGTGGGTCTGCCTGAGGATATTGCCGATATGATAGCAGAGTTTGAGAATATCGCACGCGCGGTTATCGGCGTTAAGAACCTCAAAATAATCGGCTTCGGACCGCGTCCGTATGACTTTTTGGCATGTAACGCGCCTATCAAGCCGATGTTTGACTTAGGCGTTAATGTTCAGGAAAATTCTGAGCTCGACCTGCTCGCTTCTTTCAATGAGCACAAGGGCGACCCGCGTATTGACGCTATCGCCAAGGAGATGGCAGAGGAGCTCGGTGCGGGCAACAATTATCCCGACCTTTTGCCGAGGCTTGCTCAGTTTGAGCTGACGCTGCTTGACTGGGCGGAGGCAAACAAGGGCGCTTCAAAGTACGTTGCTTTTGCAGACAAGTGCTGGCCGGCATTCCAGACGCAGTTCGGATTCTGCCCGTGCTATGTAAATTCTCGTTTGACGTCAAGAGGTATCCCGGTTGCATGTGAGACAGACCTCTACGGCGCGCTCACAGAGTACATAATCGCCTGCACCTCCGGCATTGCTCCGACGCTGCTTGACATTAACAACTCGGTTCCCAAGGATATGTTCGAGGCTAATCCGGACGCCTTTAAGGGTTATACTCTAAAGGATACGTTCATGGGCTTCCACTGCGGCAACACAGCCTGTGACCTGCTCACCGACTATGCGCTGAAGTATCAGCTTATCCAAAAGAGAAACCTTGAGCCTGAGCTCCCCGAGCCGAACGTTTCAAGAGGAACGCTTGAGGGACCGATCCGTCCCGGCGACGTTACTCTGTTCAGACTTCAAAGCACAGCGTCAGGCCAGCTGAGAAGCTATATCGCAAATGCTGAGATCATTAATGTTGACCCGAAATCTTTCGGCAGCATTGCTGTTTTCGGTGTTAAAGAGATGGGCAGATTCTACCGTCATGTACTTATCAACAAGCAGTATCCGCATCACGCAGGCGTTGCGTTCAAGCATGTCGGCAAGGAGCTGTTTGAGGTCGTTAAGTATCTCGGTGTAGGCGATATTGAATGGAACCGTCCGGCAGGCTGCTACTATGAGGGCGAAAATCCGTTCGCATAATATCTGTAAATAATTATATATTTTAAAGGCCGCTTAGTGCGGTCTTTAATTTTTTAGTTTAACAAAGCCTCCCGCGGATTTTGACGCGGGAGGCTTTTGTGCTAATATTCTTACGGCTTGGCAGTAAGCGTTACCGCATTGCAGTACGGAGCCATGTTTTCATTCCAGATAAATATTTTTGCGCTGTCGCCGAGCCCGTCAAAAACGACTTCCTGTTCGGCGCCTGCTTCAAGCGTCAGTGTTTTCCATACAGGCGGCGAAGCAATTATTCCGTCTCCGCTGTACTCTGCCGCAAAGACCTCAACCGTTTTGGGGCTTCCGCTCACATTTTTCAGTGTGACCGCGCCGGCGCCGTCTGAGATGTCATCGGTCTTAATGACTTCGATCTCAGCAGGCTCCCGGAACTCAAAGCTCATATCCGCAAAATACGGCTCTATATTTCTGGCGATAAGCCTTACCTGTCTGAGGCCGGTGTCTACACCGGCGATCGCCGGCATCGATGTGTTGACTACCTCAGCGCCGGAGGCATTATTTATTTTTAATGTTATAAAGTCCTCAGACGTGCTCTCCTTATTATAATCCACCGTTATTTCTATATAAAACCAACCCTTGCTCTCGCTTGCAAAGCTGTAGACTGCATTCTTTGAGCCTGTAGCGGGGCCTGTGCAGAAGGAAGTTCCGGTTGAATTCAGAACCTCTGCAATAACTGCGCCGCTTGAGTTGCTGCCGTCCTGATAAAAGCTGCCGTTTTCATTTTCAAGATATATCCTGAAGCCGTCCTTGTCGCCGGGGTTCATATAAAGGGAGGTGCTGAACACCGCAACGCCGGAACTGACCGTCTCGTCAAGCGTTTTATAGATGTTCCTGTTTATAATGTTTAGCGCGGTCTTTCCCTCATATTCAATCTGCTCGGCGTCGCCGTCAGTCATATCCGCACCGGCCTGGCCGACTTTCCAGCCGGGATAATCCGGAAACGGATACTTGATACCGGGCTCCGGCGTGGGCGAGGATTGAGAATCATCTATGTTGGACTGGTTTTCAAGCCGCAGTTCACTGTACTGTGCCTGTGAGTAATACGCCTGAGGCGATGCGTCCGACTGTCCCTGCTGTGAATCTATCGCAACTCCGACATAGAGCTTGTCGGCCAGAGAGCTTATATTCATCGTATACGGCTGTCTTATATTATCGTACCAGTTTGTGCCGCTGTCTGATACCGAGAAAACCAATTTATCGCCCTGTCTCTGTATTCTCAGATAATTCGGCAGATGGCATGAGCCGTTTGGTGAGGTGTCATACTTTGATTCGCCCATAACGTTTCCGGAAACTATTTGTCCGGAAGAGCTGCGCATAAAGATACCGGTCTTGTTGTCGGTGCTGTTTGTGTTTTCGCTGTCGGTCATAATATTGCCGTTTTTGGTCGTTCGTGCAACAATACGGTCGTTCCTGCCGTATTTTATCCAGCCGTCGACAAGAGCCGCCATTCTGGAGCCCGCATCAAGCGTTTCCCTGACCATCAGGCCAAAGACAGGTCCGTTTTCGTTTGCCGGTATATCTTCAAGCCTTATTGATATGTCAAAATCTCCGGTCACCTCTTTGTACATAAAGTCGCACTTATCAGCCTTGCTGCCTATCTTGCCGCTGCCGCCCATTGTATATATGCCGGTCTGTGCGTCGTAAGAATCTGCGCCCTTGCCGGAATATGCAACTGAGCCGATCTGCTTGTGCGTCCAGCCCTCGGGCTGCTGTGAACCGTTGACATATACGATAGACGTTGTGCTTCTTGTGCTCTCACCCAGGTTGTTGTACGCCATACATGACAGGTAGTGTGTTCCTATGTCAAGAGATAACGCCTCTTCTATCGCGGATGCGCCGTCATAGGTTTTTATCAGCGTCTCGCCGTCATATAGCTCCATTTTGGTTACTGTCGTGTCTCCTGACGCCGAAGCGTTAGCTTTGTAGCTTACGGTCTCGGTATCCTTAACAACTGTCCAGTTGCCGTTCTTTACAGTCTGTCCGCCTATCTGTGACCCGATCGAGGCAATCGCCGGGCTGGTAACAATTATTTCCGGGTTTGCAGACAGCGCCTGTGCCTCTGTCCATTCGTTGACATACGCCTCCATCCACGTATATCCTTTGAACTTTCCGCTCTCAACTATATCGGCTTCATTCATTTCAGCCGTCATTCCGTTGGCAGCTTTCCAAGCCTCAGGTATAACAAAGGTTCTGTGCGTCTCTTCAAAGCCGGTTATTCCGCCTGCCTCTGAGGAGTTGTTTATGACCCTGCCCGTCTGGTTCTTAACATCGGCAATAACTCTTGCGTCGATCGCGTCTCGCTTGGGCAGTGTGGCTCCCACGTCGGCGAGAACGCTGTCCACGACCTCAGCGCCCGGAAGAATGTTGGTCAGGCTGAGATCTGCATATGTATCGTCGCCAAGCTCGAACGGCGTGTTTACCCTCTCGGCCTGCGAGCTCTCGTTAGCTCCGTCGCTTGCCCAGTTATTGCCGGTAACCGTGCTGCTGCCGTAAACATAGTTATCGGTCATATAAAATTTGCTCTTGTAGACCGTCCCGTCCGAATCCGTATAGGACTGGTCTTTAAAATCAAATATTCTGTAGCGTTTGCCCTCCTGCGTGCTGGGGCCGTATTTATAGTAATTGTTGGAATAGTTGACGAGTGACGGGGTTTTTATATCCCCGTGGCGTGAAGCTGCTTCACCGCCGTATGCCGAGTTGGTAACGCCCCAGTTGTACACTACGTTATTCCTGAAATCGGTTTTTTGAAGAGCTCTGTCAAGACGCGGACTGCGGCTGTCGTGATGTGCAAAAAGGTTGCGGTAGTATGTCGCGTTTGTACCGCCTATTATGCCGCCGTAGCCGTGCGCACCCTTAAAGTGCCCGGACATTCTCATGCTTTCCGAGGATATGGTGTTTTGCACCGTAAGCCTGTGTCCGGCCTCGCCCTTTTCCTGATCGCCCGCGTACAGAGTCAGCGCCTCGTCAACGCACCAGCTGGTGGAGCAGTGGTCGATTATGATATCTGTATTATACTTTCCGCCGATACCGTCGACCTCCTGTCCGTTCTTGTTGGTCGGGCGTATACGCAGATAACGGATTATCACGTTAGACACTCCGTCCGCTATCTGGACATCGCCGCCGGTTATGGTTATGCCGTCGCCGGGCGCGGTCTGTCCCAGTATCGTTATATTGTCATTCTCTATCCTCAGCGTTGAGGGCATATCTATCACGCCGCCTACGTCAAACACGATAAGCCTTCCCTGACGGCTCACCGCATCGGCGAGCGACCCCGCTCCCTCGCTGTTTAAATTTGTCACATGGTATACCTCAAGCGTGGTCGGGTCGTTTGACGAAGGGTCGTTTTCCAAAACTCCCCTTGCACCTTTGGTATATTTTCCGCCGCCCTCAGCGCCCGGAAAAGCAAGAATATCATCTGCGCTGCTGCTTTGCGCCAAGCCGGACTCGGAGACCGCAAGGGCAGTGCCGGAGAGACATAATGTCAGGCACAGCGTCAGCAGCGGAAGCAAAATCTTTTTCATATTTTTACACCCCAATCATAGCATTATATATTTTATATTAACATAATCGGACATCGTTATCAATGCCGGCAAACATTACAGACAAAAAATTTTTACTATATAACAAAAAATCCATGCAGATAAAGTTTATTGTGCTCTATATGAAAATTTCAGCGGATTAATTTTTATAATCATTGACTTAAGCCGAATTATAATATATAATTATAATAACGTATAAAAATTATGGAGGTGTGTTGGTTTGAACGAATATAACGGTTATAATCGGAATAATAACTCAGAATTTGACAACACTAACGAATTTGACGTGCCCGATATACATTACGGGAACAATCAAAACAACTATGATATGTACGGCAATCAAAACCCGGGCTATAACGGGTACTATCAAAAGCAGAATTCAAACAAGGGTCTTATCATTACGATATCGGTTCTTGCCGGGGTTATAGTGATTGCTGTCGCTGCGCTGATATTTGCCGTTTTTGGCTTTATGAGCAATGACAGCTCAACTGCCGCTGTGGTCTCGACCCCGCAGCCGGCGCCGACTGCTGCACCGGCTGCGGCTCCGGCTCAGGAGGCTGTATCCAATGCAGCGGCTGCTCCTGCCGCACCTGTCGAAAACACCACGGTCTCAAAGTATATGTATGTGGCAAACGTCAAGTACTCGATCTATTTCCGCAGTGCACCGGCTGAAAATGACAGCAATATCATCTGCGAGATCCCTCTCGGTACATCTGTCGGCTTTATCGAGAATGCCGACTCCGTGTTCGCAAAGATAAACTACAACGGTCAGATAGGATATGCAAAGCAGATATATCTGTCGGATTCAAAGCCGTACATTTACACAGGCTCTTCAAACACAACGGTTGCGTACTATGTGTATGTGGCAAATGTTAAAAATTCAATCTATCTGAGAAGCGAGCCTGTTGAGAACGACAGCAATATCCTCTGTGAGATCCCTCTCGGGACGTCCGTTGGCTTTATCGAGAACGCCGACTCCGTGTTTGCAAAGATAAACTATAACGGTCAGATAGGCTATGCAAAGAGGCAGTATCTTTCACATTCAAGACCGTCAACTTCAAGCTCAAGCTCCACAATGACGGTCGTAAACGTCAAGCACTCGATTTATCTGAGGAGCACTCCGTCGGAAGCGTCCGACAGCAATATCATTACGGAGATCCCTCTCGGTGCGACCGTTACATATCTTGGTACGCCCAACAGCACCTTTTATAAAATATCCTACGGAGGTACGGTCGGGTATTCAAAGCAGATATATCTGGCCTTTAACTGATAATAAGTATGAAGAAGTATTTAATTGCACTGATAGTATTTTTAACAGCTGTACTGTTGTTTGTTATGATGGTATTTTTCCTTGTGCTAAACGGGACGATAACCAAAGAGACGTTTGGTATAAATGCGCGCGGGACTGACGCTCCTGCGGCTGTGACCGCAGAGCCGGAGCCAGCCGAAACGCCGCCTCCGTCTAAGGTCGTTGTGCTCGATCCCGGTCACGGAAAATCCTCCGGTCAAATGAGCGATGAAGAAAAGACTTCGGGCGGATGGCTCTACAGCGCAGCACGCGGCGGCTGGGGCGAGTGGCGGCACTGGAAAACCGGAACAACTTGGGCGGACTGCGAGGGCTCAGGCTGCAGCGGAAGAGCCCCGTCCGGCGGAAGCTGCTGGTATCCGATCGGAAACGGAGACAGAGATGTTGAGCCGGATATAAACCTGAACAACACTCTGAGTGCTCAAAAATACCTGGAAGAACTGGGGTATGAAGTTCGCCTCACACGAACATCCAATGATGAAAACCCGTCAATGACGGAGCGGCTTAGGTACTGTTATCCAAACGGTGACACATCCGCCTCCCCCGATGCAGACGCATTTGTCTGCATTCATTCAAACGCAGGCGGCGGACGCGGCAGCTGCTATATATCCCTCTCGGGATTATATGACCAGGGAGGCATTTCGGACACATATGTAAACGATGGAAATACTCTTGGCAAATACATAAACGACAGAATAGTATCGGACACAAGCATGGGAAGCTTCGGAAACGGTTCTTATGATGGGTTCCCGACAACGATACTGTTCTGCAAGTCGCCGGTAACTATCGCGTATCTTGAAATAGGCTTTTTTGATAATCAAGCAGACCTGAGCATTCTGCAGTCCGAGTCAGATTTGATAGGAAAGGCGATAGCCGATGGCATAAACGACTATTTTACGGCTATTGACGGCACCGCAGCTGAGAGCGTTTAACGGAGGAAAATGAACATGGGTTTAGTTTCAAAAAAACTGAATACGGCAGTATTGCTTGCGGCATTGCTGATTTTTGCGGGGATTCAGAACGTCTGCGCCTCAGAGAACGGAGATGTTACCGGCAGGGCGGTCTATACCGATATTGCAGCTTATATAAACGGATATCCCATTCCCTCATACAACGTTGACGGATACACGGTCGTAGTAGCGGAGGATCTAAGAAACTATGGGTTTGACGTTGTCTGGGACGGTGAGGCGCGAACACTCAGTATATATCTTTCTGGCGGCACGATAAACGGTATGAGCGGGGTGTGTACATATCCAAACGCGGTAGGCAGAAAATTTGCCGACACACTCTTTACCGATATTAAAACCTTTGTAAACGGCAGTCCTATCACCTCTTACAGCATAAACGGATACACCATGATAGAGCTCAAGGCGCTTGACGAGTTCGGCACTGTCAATTGGAACCAGGCTATGTGGCGCGCCGAGGTCAGTCTCAGCGGTGTCAGCCAAAACGGCGGATATCCGGAGGTTGAAGAAAGCCGCCTGAGCATTCCGATAATCGTCCTGGATGCGGGTCACGGAGAGCTTTCCGGGAATATGAGCGATGAGCAAAAGACCGCTGACGGCTGGATTTACAGCCCTGTTCGCGGCGGCTGGGGCGAGTGGAGACACTGGAAATCCGGAACGGTCTGGACGGACTGCGAGGGCTCAGGCTGTAATCATAGAGGAGAGTGCTGGTATCCGATAGGCGGTGGAGACAGGTCATTGGAGCCTGAGCTGACGCTTAACAATACGCTCAGTGCGGCGCGGTATCTGGAGGAGCTGGGCTATGAGGTTCGGCTCACGCGCACAGACAACAGTCAAAATCCGTCTATGACTAAGCGGCTTGAATACTGCTATCCAAACGGCGATACAGCTGCCGCACCTGATGCGGCGCTGTTTATCTGTATACATTCCAATGCGGGCGGCGGGCGCGGCAGCGCTTATATACAGCTGTCAGGCGCATACGACCAGGCCGGGATAAGCTCGGATTATGCCTACAGCGGCAATACTCTGGGGAAGTATATCAACGACCGGATAACCGGCGATACGAGCATGGGAACGTACAGCGGCGGTGTAATTGGCGGACTGCCTCATTTGGTGCTGTTCAGCAAATGCCCGGTTACTATCGCATATCTTGAAATAGGATTTTTTGACAACAGCGCAGATTTAAATATACTCAGGACTGAATCCGACGCGATTGGCAAAGCTATTGCTTACGGAGCTCATTACTACTGTATTGATACCGGCATAAAGCAGTATTAAATACTCAACAGCAGCGTGCCGCTGTTTGTGCAATGCCGGCAAAGACGTGCGAATATCACCCCGGGTCTGCGGCAGCTCCGGGGCAGAGCTGTTTGTACGGAACTTAGTATAAAATGCAGAAACAGGTTTAGTATAGCTTGCCTTGCTGCGGGCTGACATATGTGTGTAAGTTTCAGCGTAAAAATATTTTAACCGCACTTTTTTTCACATAATTTCTATTGAAAAACAGCGGCGGCTGTGATATAATTTATAGGTATGAAAAACTAATAAGGATGGATTAAATTATGAAAAAATACAAAAATTATATTATCAGAGCTGTCTCCTGCATTGCTGCCGGAGCAGTTTTATTATCCTCTTCGGCGGTTTTCGCCTCGATTTTGGGGACGGAAACATCGCACAGCACGGTCGAGTACGCTCAGGGTACATATTATAACCGTGCTACTTTTCAAAGCGACAGCGTAGGGCAGCAGACCGAGAACTATTTTGAATACACGCCTAATGCTGATGTGCTGCCGATGATTTCAAACGGTGCACAGGTTTACGGGCGGCGTACCGTCCTTGAGGCTAACAGCGCCTTAAATGAGCAGGGGATATTTGCCGCCATGGGCATGAATGCCGACTTTTTCTCATTTGCAACGGGAGTGCCTATGAGCAATACGATAGTTGACGGAAAGGTGCTGACCTGCGATACGGAAAGGCTGTACGGACTGGGCTTTAACGCCGACGGTACGGCTTTCGTTTCACCGATGCAGATATCGGTAAATCTGTCCAGCGGCGGAAGCAGCCTGTTTAATATCGAATGCATCAATAAATACAGGCAGCCGTATATCCTATATCTGTATACGGACGAATTCGGAGATTACACAAACGCCGAGGGCAGCGGCATTAATGTTGTGTTTGGTTCTGTCAGCGGCGGGTTTGGACTGGGTCAGCCGGTCACTGCGACGGTTGAGTCGATAACTGAGGATAACGGCTCGGTGGCGATACCGGACGGAAAGCTGCTGCTCAGTGTAGACAGCGCAGCTCCCGAGGAGGTCAGAAACAGGATTTCTATGCTGTCAGTGGGGCAGACGGTGACTATCACCGCAAGCGAGACTACCGGTGATTCAAGGTGGCTCAGTGCGCAGTACGGCACCGGCTGCCTGGGCGGAACACTGCTGCTCGGCGGAGAGCTGGCATATGAGGATGACATCGCTGCACCAAGAAGTGCAGTCGGTATCAAGGCGGACGGAAGCATAATATTTTATACAATAGACGGCAGACAGCAGGGCTACAGTTACGGCGTAAGAAAAGAGACGCTGGCACGCAGGCTGCTGGAGCTCGGCTGCGTTGATGCGGTCAATCTTGACGGCGGAGGAAGCACGCAGCTCGCCGGTACTCTGCCTGAGACTACCGAGATGGTTATGCTTAATTCACCATCGGAGTCGCTTAGAGCATGCGCGAACTTTATTTTCCTGCGAAAGACAAACGCTCCGGACGGAATACCATATAAGCTTTTGACATATCCAAACGGTGAATATGCGCTAACGGGCAGCACGGTCGGCGTATGGGTGGCTGCGATCGATAAATCGTACGGCAGAGCGCAGCTGACCGAGCCTGTGAGCTACTCGGTAGAGAGCGGAAATGCTGAGATAAATCAGGACGGCTATGCCGTGCTCCGCGGCGAGGGCGATATTTATGTGAACACCGCCTCGGGCGCGGCCTCGGGCAGTGCGGTTATCCACTCGGTATCATCGCCTGATTCCGTGACGCTTATGAACGAGGCTGACGGCAGCGCGGTATCAAGCATTAGCTTGGCCGCAGGACAGAGCATTGACCTGACCGCCGATTCGACATACGGCGGCGCAGTGCTTCATGATTCGGACGATGCGTATACCTGGAGTCTCAGCTCAGACAGCCTTGGAAGCATATCAAGCGACGGAGTTTTCACAGCCGCATACACAAACGGGAGCGGCCGGATAACTGTCAGTGCGGGCGGGGCATCTGCCGGTGTAAACGTAAGCGTGACGACTGAAAATGCGTCCACGCCAACGCCGGTGCCCAGACCGCCGGAGACTGATTTCCCGGAGATAACCTGCTCCAGTACAACAGCGTCGTTTGTTGCCAAGATCTACGGAACACACGGAGAAATTGACGATAGTAATATAACGCTCACTGTTGACGGACGCAAGGTAAGCTTTGATTTTGATGCAGAGACAAACACTCTCGAATATACTTTCCCGGAGGGCTATAACGATACGGCGCACCGGATAGCGGTATCCGTTACTGACAGCGAGGGCTACAGCGCATACAGAACGCATACGACCGGAGAGCTGTCTCTGCTTGCAAATCCGTATGCCGATACCGGCTCCCATTGGGCGAGGGACGTTATATCATATATGTCAGGGCGTAATGTCGTTTCGGGTTATAACGAGAACGGCCGGTTGGAGTTCAGACCGGACAACAATATGACGCGCGCTGAGTTCGCGTGTATGATATCTAACTACCTTAATATAAATGTGTATAATTACCGCGGCGTTGAGCTGCCGTATGACGATAAGGAAAGTATCCCCGACTGGGCGTATATGCAGGTTCAGGCGCTGTATCAGCTCGGTATAATGTCCGGGCAGCAGAACGGCGGCAGGCTGGAGTTTGCTCCATCGGGCAACATAAGGCGTTCTGAGTTCTCGGTCGCAGCGTCAAGGCTCTTGCCGTCAGGACTGTATTCTGCGCCAATCAACGCGTCTGATGCGGCGGACGTTCCGTCCTGGGCAGCAGACGGTACCTCGCTGCTGCTGACTCACGGTATCATGAACGGATATACAGACGGCAGCCTTAGACCAAACAACAATGTGACCCGTGCCGAGGCTGTCAAGATAATGTTTTCCATCGGTTGAGCCGGAGCAGCATAATATAACCCTCGTTACAGATGTCCTCCGCAATTTAAAGCGGCGGATTCCATTCAGGGGTTAAGTGGGAGGGGATATAATCATTCACTGAGACCCTGAGCAGCAAATGCTTCCTGGGCGGCTTAAATCGTCGCAGTCTGATTAAGCGAGCGGGCATTGTTCCGATTTAAATGTATAAAAAATATTTTAACAATGTTCATAAAATGTTTAGACATTTAATAATCATTGTGATATAATACAGGTATATGATGAAGAAATTTGGAACTCAAGAGAGGGGTGGCCGTTATGGACAGTAAGCCAAAAATTTTGATAGTTGATGATGAAGAGAATATTTGTGAGCTGGTAAGGCTTTATATTGAAAAAGAGGGCTTTCAGGCAGTTATCGCCAATGACGGGCAGGAGGCTGTTGCAAAGTTTAATAATGAAAAACCGGATTTGATATTGCTTGATATAATGCTTCCGGTCAAGGACGGCTGGCAGGTCTGCCGTGAGATTAGGGCGGTCAGCACAGTGCCTATCATTATGCTTACCGCTAAGGGCGAGACCTTTGACAAGGTTTTGGGCTTAGAGCTTGGAGCGGACGATTATGTTGTAAAGCCGTTTGAGCCCAAGGAGCTTATCGCCAGAATACGCGCCGTGCTCAGGAGGAGCAGCGGAGGAGAGAGCGAAAAAACCGATGAGGACGAGCTTGTGTTTGACGGGCTCAGGATCAACCAGTCCACATACGAGGTGTATATCGATGAGAAAAAGGTTGAGATGCCTCCTAAGGAGTTTGAGCTTTTGTATTTCCTTGCGAAAAACACCAACAAAGTTTTTACGCGGGATCAGCTGCTTGATGAAATATGGGGCTATGAATTTTTCGGAGACTCAAGAACGGTCGATGTACATATAAAGAGAAT
>DXIJ01000037.1 GCA_019112945.1 Candidatus Monoglobus merdigallinarum
TGTGATTATATGCGTCAGACGACTAAAATTGAAGTTGTCGGATGTGCATACGATGGTCTTGAAGTTCCGGCATTAATCAAAAACAATGATGTTGACGTTTTGGTAATGGACTTGGTGCTTCCTACTATCGACGGACTTGGAGTTTTGGAGCGTATCAGCAAAATGAAGCTTAAAAAGCGCCCGCATATTTTGATTGTCAGCTCGGTTTTAAACGAGACGGTGACATCGTATTCAAATTCATACGGTGTGGAATACTGTATGCTGAAGCCTGTTAATTATGACGCATTGATCGACCGCATAACAATGATGGCTTCGCCGATAACCTCCGGGGTTGACAGTGTCAGCAGCTGGAGCGTGAACACAAAAAAGTTTGAATACAGTCAGGTTGAGTCGATGGTCACAAAGGTCATTCACGAGATCGGTATACCGGCGCATATAAAGGGCTACCAATACATAAGGTGTGCTATTATGATGGCTATTTATGATTTGGATATCATGAATTCGGTTACCAAGGAGCTGTATCCGACTATTGCCGAAAATTTCGGCACAACATCGAGCAGAGTTGAGCGTGCGATACGGCATGCGATAGAGCTTGCATGGGACAGGGGCGATATGGATACGCTTAATAACGTCTTTGGTTACACAGTATCTCAGATCAAGGGCAAGCCAACAAATTCAGAGTTTATTGCGATGATCGCCGATAAGCTCAGGCTGGAGCTGAAGAATGCTTCGTAATAGTTAAAAAGTGCCCGCGCGTGGCATAAAACCGGGCTTTAATCAGCTTTTTCGGCGTTCACAAACTATTTGAAAAATAATCAATTTCTTTTACAGTTTGGTCATAGTTTTTTAATATCTTCCGTATATAATGTTAAGCATAGCAAGGGAACAAATGGACTTGCGCTTAAACAGTAAAATTTATTTTCAAATATACAGGAGGAATTATTATGGATGAATTCAAAAGAGATTTTGAAAACAGGAATAGTGATGAAAGCCTGAACAGAGATATGCAGGGCGAGGCAAGCGGAGAACCTGAGCATACCGCCAAGGTTGAAATGAATGATACCCCGTCTATTCAGGAGAACACACCCAGCCGCGCACAGGCGAAGATAGAGTTTCAGCAGGAAGGCTCCGAGCCGGAAGAGACGGCTGAGAGATCCGAAACGTCATATACCTACAGCGGTTCGGCTCTCGGTGATAATGCAAGAGAGGTGTTTGAGCAGAGTGACAATAAGACGGACGGCGGATATCAGAGCTCTCCGTACAGTTCACAGGCTTATAACAATGGATATAATTATGTTCACAGCAATCAAAACGCCCGCAGCGGACTATATAACGAACATATAAGCAGCAAGCCCGAGAAAAAGGAAAAGAAGCGTTTAAGATATGTGGCGGCAATGCTGGCGGCGGCGGTTCTTAACCTGGCAGTGCTGGGCGGTGCGTTTGCGCTTGGCCATTCGTTCGGCTCCGGCGGAGATGAAAGCAACAAGACAACGCTTTCGCAGCAGCTCAAAACCGACACTTCATCGGGTAATACCGAGGGGGCGGCCAATACTGTTTCGACCGGCGATACGATGGACACAACGCAGATAGCAAAGAATGTCGGCCCTGCGGTTGTCGGAATAAAGAGCGCTGTTACGGGACAGTACAGCTTGTTCGGAGGCTACACAACATCTGAGGCACAGGGATCAGGCATAATACTTAGCGCTGACGGATATATTGTCACAAATAACCACGTTGTTGAGAATGCAAGCTCCGTAACGGTTCAGCTGAACACGGGCAGCGAGTATACGGCTGAAATAATCGGCACCGACGAGCAGACGGATCTGGCTGTTATAAAAATTACGCCGCAGGAGGAGCTTACAGTGGCGGTTCTCGGCGATTCAACACAGGTAGAGGTCGGTGAAACAGCTATCGCTATAGGTAACCCGATGGGTCTTGAATTTTTCGGCAGCGTAACGCAGGGTATCGTCAGTGCGGTCAACAGGACTGTGACGGTTGACAACAGAACGATGAATTTGATACAGACCGATGCGGCAATAAACTCAGGTAACTCCGGCGGAGCGCTTATCAACTCAAAGGGCGAGGTCATAGGCATCAACACCGTTAAGGTGTCCACGTCCGGCGTTGAAGGCATGGGCTTTGCAATCCCGATTTCTGACGCAAAGCCGATAATTTCAGATTTGCTTGAGTACGGTTATGTCAAGGGCAGACCTGTTATAGGAGTTTCAACGCGTGATATCACTGAATATATGACAATGCAGTACGGCTGGCCGCAGGGCGCTCAGATAATGTCCGTAACGTCTGAGAACGCGAGAAATGCAGGCTTGCAGCAGGGTGATATAATAGTGAAGATTGACGGACAGGAGGTTAAATCCGGTTCCGACCTGACGGAATACAAGGATACAAAATCGCCGGGAGACACCGTGTCGCTTGAGGTGTACAAGTACGCTACGGGAAGCACGGAAACGGTAAGCGTTGTTCTGAGCGAGCAGACTCCGGAATAAATCCAAAGATAATAATCGGTCAGCGGAAAACCGGAATCCGATAAAATACTTGAGATGGCGGCACACCGCCATCTCTTTGCGTCCGGGGGCATATGGACTTTGTATATAAATGCTATAGTTTGGAGTAAAATATTGGATATAATTATTTATTGATTTTTATTTGGTATTCATGTATAATTAAACATGGTCGTGAGTATGTTTAAATAAAAATATTGAAAGCAGGAGTGCTGATGGTTAACGAAGAGAATAACCTTTACGATGAATTTTTGGATATAGTCGGAGATTTGATTGAAACCCCTGAGTTCAGAAAACTTGACGATTGCAGTCATCATTACGGCGTAAGCCGTATGCAGCATTGTATAAACGTTGCGTATTACAGCTTTGTTGTCTGCAAAAAAATGCGGCTCGATTATGTTGCTGCCGCAAGAGCGGGTCTGCTGCACGACTTGTTTTATTACGACTGGATTGGCAGCGGTATCGGAGTTGTTAAACACGCGCGTTTGCATTCGAGGATCGCTTTAAAGAATGCGGAGAAGCTGACCGAGCTTTCGGATAAGGAAAGAGACATAATCAAAAATCATATGTGGCTCTGCGGAAACATCTGGCCGCACCACAGGGAAGCGTACATTGTGTCGGTTGCCGATAAGCTGTGCGCAGTTTGGGAGGCCGGTTACGGCGTTAAATGCAGAGTTCAGTATTCGCTTGTCGGATAATTTTGGTTTTTGCGGCAAGCGGTAAAGTTAAGAATATATTTTGAATTCCCGATTTAGAATAAGAGCCGGGAATTCAAATTGTTTTAGACCGAAGATTGCGGTTTGTATAAAAATATTAATATATCAATTTATTATTTTTAGAAAGGATGTTATATCTATGAAGAAACTGATGACCCTGCTGCTTGCGGGAATGCTTGCAGTCACAGTACTCGCTTCATGCGGAGGCAGAAGCAGCAGTGAAGAGGCGGCGGAGACAGCAGCGGAGCCGGCAGTGGAGACAGAGGCGCCGAGCGAGACGCCCGAGCCGACTGAAGCCGCTGAAGAGACAGAGGAGCCGAGCGAGACCCCCGATGCAACGCCGCAGCTGCAGACAGCGGAGGAGGCCGCAAACGACAGAGTTACAATACAGAACGAGCTTGACAGTATAGAGGCGCTGATTCAGGAGGGCAGCTATGAGGACGCTGTTATGCAGGCCAGAGCGCTTATGACGAAAAACCTTACCGATGCAGATAAGGAACTTATAAATCAATATTATGAGAGGCTTAGAGAATATCTGCCCGAGGGCTATCTTGACTGATCACAGGAGGGCTTTTAAGCGGCCGCGCAGCTTTTTTCTTGACAAGACATAATGTCATATGGTACAATCTAAGCATTGCCGCCTTTCTGTGCGGCGAGGCACAGCTTTAGGAGGTATTGTAATGACGGGTAAAGTAAAATGGTTCAATGCAAAGGACGGGTATGGCTTTATCGAATGTGAGGAATTGGGCGATGTTTTTGTTCACTTTTCTTCAATAATTATGGATGGATATAAGACCCTTAGAGAGGGGCAGGAGGCTGAGTTTGACGTCATTGACGGAGAAAAAGGCGCTCAGGCCGTTAACGTCAGACCCAAGTAAAGCGCTTTGGACCTTATTAATCCTATTAATTATAAATAGCTGTTCCTTTGCTTGGAGCAGCTATTTAGTATATTGGTTATCTTTGGAGGAAATATGGACAGATTGATTAAAGGAATAACAAAAAACGGTTTTTTGAGGATTTATGCCGTTGACACTACCGAGACGGTCAACCGGGCGGTCACGTATCACGGTTTATCTCCCGTCTGCGCGGCCGCTCTCGGCAGGCTTATGACTGCGGGCGTAATGATGGGTGAGATGCTTAAGGGGAACGAGCCGACGCTTACGCTGCAGGTAAAGGGCGATGGCCCGATAGGCCTTATGGTGTCGGTTTCGGACTCTTTCGGCAGCGTCAAGGGCTACTGCGAAAACCCTGCGGTGGATATCCCGCTCAACGCAAAGGGCAAGCTGGACGTCGGCGGTGCAGTCGGTAAAAACGGAGTGCTGGGCGTTATCAAGGATCTTAAAATGAAAGAGCCCTATATCGGACAAGTTCCGCTGAGTACCGGAGAGATAGGCGATGATATCGCATTTTATTTCATGCAGTCGGAGCAGACTCCGAGCGTTGTATCACTGGGTGTGCTGGTCGATGTCGATTACAGCATAAAATGTGCGGGAGGCTTTATTATCCAGGTCATGCCGGAATGTGATGAAAAAACGCTGTCGAGGCTTGAAAACTCGATAAAAGACATGCTGCCCGTCACCGAGATGCTCAGCCGCGGGATGAGCCTTGAAGAGATAGTAAGGTATGTCATGCTGGGCTTTGACGTCGAGATACTGGAAGAGAACGAAGTCGGATATAAATGCGACTGCTCAAGGGAGCGCATGGAGAGGGCGATAGTCTCTCTCGGCAGAGAGCAGATAAAGGAGATCATCGACGAAACCGGAGAGGCGGAGATATGCTGTCACTTCTGCAGCAGGAAGTATAAGTTCGAAACCCCGGAGCTCACTGAATTTTTAAAGCGCGCAAGATAAATAATACTGAAAATCAAAGGCCTTTTAAAATATTGGTAAATTTTGATTAAATTGTTTGACAATAAATTTCTGCTATGATATAATTTAATCAGTAAATGTGTTAAAGAAACACAAATATAAATTTAGGAGGTTTTTGAAATGGGCGTTTCGGAAAAGTTTACTTTAAAGGGCAAAGTCGCTCTCGTTACGGGTGCTTCATACGGTATCGGCTATGCTATTGCCAGCGGATTTGCCGACATGGGCGCAACGATCGTTTTTAACGATATTAAGCAGGAGTTTGTTGACAAGGGCCTGGCAGCTTATAAGGCTGACGGTATCGACGCTAAAGGCTATGTTTGCGATGTTACCGATGAGGCCGCCGTTAATGAAATGGTTAAGAAGATCGAGGCTGAGGTCGGCGTTATCGATATTCTGGTCAACAATGCCGGTATTATAAAGCGTATCCCGATGTGCGATATGACTGCTGACGAGTTCAGACAGGTAATAGACGTTGATTTGAATGCTCCGTTTATCGTTTCTAAGGCGGTTATTCCCGGCATGATCAAAAAAGGCGGCGGAAAGATCATCAATATTTGTTCAATGATGAGTGAGCTCGGCCGCGAGACGGTTTCAGCATATGCTGCCGCAAAGGGCGGACTCAAAATGCTGACCAGAAATATCTGTTCTGAGTACGGCAAGTACAATATCCAGTGTAACGGTATCGGCCCCGGATATATTGCTACGCCTCAGACCGCTCCGCTCAGAGAGAAGCAGGCTGACGGTTCAAGACATCCGTTTGACCAGTTTATCGTTGCCAAGACGCCGGCAGAACGCTGGGGTACACCGGAGGATCTTCAGGGTCCGGCTGCATTCCTGGCAAGTGAGGCTTCCGATTTTGTAAACGGACATGTTCTCTATGTTGACGGCGGTATCCTGGCTTATATCGGCAAGCAGCCGTAAGCCCCGGGCAAAGTAAATTGATTTGTGAATAAAAGGGAGGCTGAGAGTGCCTCCCCTTTTTATAGCTTGACCGGCTCCGGAATTTGCCGTTGACTAATACCGTGAGGCGGTGTATAATGCTGACAGTGAAAAACAGGGGGGGATAGCAATGGAATTGTGGTATTCCGAGAACCACAGCCGTGATGTACAGTTTTCGATAAGGGTCGAAAAACAGCTGTACACTGCGCAAACCGAGTTCCAGCGTATTGACGTAATGACGTCAAATGAGTTCGGAACCTTTTTGACGCTTGACGGGCTGATGATGGTTGCCGAAAAGGACGAGTTTATTTATCATGAGATGATAACCCATGTGCCGATGTCTGTAAATCCCGGTATCGAGAACGTGCTGGTAATAGGCGGCGGCGACGGCGGCACAGTAAACCAGCTTGTCAGATACGGCGGTATCAAGCATATTGACCTGGTCGAGATAGACAGAGAAGTGATCGAGGTTTCAAAAAGATTTTTCCCTGAACTGAGCGCGGGAATGAGCGATAAAAGGGTAAGTATATATTATGAGGATGGTCTTAGGTTTATCCGCTCCAGGCACGGCGAATATGATTTAATCATTGTTGATTCGACAGACCCGTTCGGACCCGGTGAGGGGCTTTTTACCAGAGAGTTTTACGGCAGCTGCTCAAAGGCGCTGACCGAAAACGGTATACTGGTAAACCAGCACGAGAGCCCGTATTATGAAGATTATGCCAACTCGCTTGCCAGAACCCATGCCCGTATCAAGGGAGTGTTCCCTATTCACAGGCTCTATCAGGCGCACATTCCGACGTATCCGTCCGGACACTGGCTGTTCGGGTTCGCTTCCAATAAGTTTGACCCGGTGCTTGATATCAAGGCCGAGGAATGGAACCGGCTGAATATAAAGACCAGATATTACAACACAGAATTGCACAAGGGCAGCTTTGCCCTTCCGAATTACGTAAAGGAGCTGCTGGAAAATGTCTGATATAAATTATACCGCTGCCTCACCGTGCTTTATCGGCTGCGATTGTGAGTTTGCGGACGCGGAGATATGCGTGTTCGGCGCGCCGTTTGATTCAACCACCTCATTCAGACCCGGAACAAGATTTGCCGCCCAGGCGATGAGACCGGATTCATGGGGGCTTGAGACGTACAGTCCGTATCAGGATAAGGATATGAGCGGGTGCAGAATTTTTGACGCCGGAGACCTTGAGCTTTCTGTCGGCGATACAGAGGCGGCCTTAAAGCAAATAGAGGAATTTTCAGCGGGTATTTTAAAAAGCGGTAAAGTACCGGTCATGATAGGCGGAGAGCACCTTGTTACTCTCGGAGCCGTCAGAGCCGCATATGAAAAATACGGTGATGAGCTGAGAATAATACATTTTGATGCGCATACGGATCTGAGAGATGAACTGCTGGGCGTCAGGCTCAGCCATGCTACGGTAATAAGACGCTGCACCGAGCTGCTGGGAGATGGGAAGATCTATCAGTTCGGCATTCGCAGCGGCGAAAGATATGAGTTTGAATGGGGAGAGACGCATAACTTCATGCACCGGTTTGATTTAAACGGGCTTAGCCGGGCGGTTGAGGCTTTAAAAGGGCGTCCGGTATATTTTACCGTTGATCTTGACGTTCTCGACCCATCGGTATTCCCGGGCACAGGAACTCCCGAGCCGGGCGGGGTCGGTTATACCGAGCTGCAGAGTGCGGTCACCCGGGTGTGCGCTGATCTTGATATAGTCGGCAGCGATATAGTAGAGCTCAGTCCGCACTACGATCAAAGCGGAGTCAGCACTGCCGTTGCGTGCAAGATCCTGCGGGAAATGCTGCTGGCCATAAGTAAATAAAATGAGGATATAGGAGGAATGTCATGAGCAGAGCATTAATTATAGGAGCAGGCGGAGTTGCCGGGGCAGCGGCTCATAAGTGCTGCCAAAACCACGAAGTGTTTACGGATATTATGATCGCAAGCCGCACTAAGTCAAAGTGCGATAAGCTGAAAGAGAGCTGCGAGGAATATAAGAAAAAGGTCGGCAGCGGAACCAATATAGAGACCGCAGAGGTCGATGCGGACAGCGTGCCGCAGCTCACAGAGCTTATAAAGTCGTATAAGCCGGATATAGTCATAAACCTTGCGCTGCCGTATCAGGATCTCAGCATAATGGACGCCTGCTTAGAGACGGGCGTGGATTATCTCGATACCGCAAACTACGAGCCGGAGGATACTGCCAAGTTCGAGTACAAATGGCAGTGGGCGTACCGCGAGCGCTTTAAGGAAAAGGGTATAACTGCCGTCCTCGGCAGCGGCTTTGACCCGGGAGTTACCGGAGTTTTCAGTGCATATGCGCTGAAGCATGAGTTTGATGAGATAAATTATATCGATATACTCGACTGCAACGGCGGAGACCACGGCTACCCGTTTGCCACAAACTTTAACCCGGAGATAAATATCCGCGAGGTCTCGGCAAAGGGCAGCTACTGGGAAAACGGCGGCTGGGTCGAGACCGAGCCCATGGAGATCAAGCGCAGCTACGATTTCGACGGCGTTGGCGTGCGCGACATGTACCTGCTGCACCATGAGGAGCTTGAATCCCTGGCGCTCAATATAAAGGGGATAAAGCGCATACGCTTTTTCATGACGTTCGGTGAGAGCTACCTGACCCATCTGAAATGCCTTGAGAACGTAGGAATGACGTCTATAAAGCCGATCATGTTCGAGGGCCGGGAGATCGTCCCGCTGCAGTTCTTAAAGGCGGTGCTGCCGGATCCCGCTTCACTCGGGCCGAGAACGGTGGGAAAGACAAATATCGGCTGTATATTCACCGGCAAGAAAGACGGCAAGGATAAGACATATTACCTGTATAACGTATGTGACCACAGGGAGTGCTATAACGAAGTCGGCTCTCAGGCTGTTTCGTATACGACCGGCGTCCCGGCAATGATAGGCGCAGCAATGGTTCTCACCGGCAAGTGGAAGAAACCGGGAGTTTACAACGTCGAAGAATTTGATCCGGATCCGTTTATGGACGCACTTAATAAATTCGGGCTTCCGTGGACAGAAAACCGCAGCCCCAAGCTTGTTGACTGACGCAGCAACATAGGGATTAGAGATTAGGAATTAGTGATTAGGACGTGACGGGTTATCTAACCAAACAAAAGTCCCGGCGCAGCGGACTTTTGTTTGAAAGGAAAAGCAGCGGCGCAGGCGACAGTTTTTGTGCCATAACAAAAACTGAGCAAGCAAAGCTCGCTCCGACGCAGGGATTAGGTATTAGCGGTTAGGGCGTGACGGGAATTAACCTGTTACGTTCTAACCGTTGATTTTTGCGTTAATGATTATATAACGATAAACTATAGCAAAAAAACTGTAATATATGTCTGCTTTATCTGATGAAATGACTTTGTTTAAATGTTATAATAATTATATATCTTTAAGAAACGGAGGTCTGAGAATATGAGAAGAAAGCTTGTTTGTTTATGCTTGGCTGTTCTGATGCTGCTCAGTTCTGTTCCGGCTGTTGCCGTTGACGGTACAGAGCAGCCTGAGGTACAGCTGAGCAACGGCGAAGCTCGGCAAATGGAGAATATTGACAGAGGTGCTATAGCGGCTACAGCTCCGACGGGCGGAGTTTATCTGAGCTGGAGACTGCTGGGCACAGAGCCGATGGATACCGTATTCAATATTTATAAGAACGGTACGATTTTGTGTGAAAGCCTTAATAATACAAATTATACAGATGCATCCGGTACAGCGTCAGACGTGTATTGCGTGGCGCCTGTCATAAACGGTGTTGAGGGTGAAAAGTGCGATGATATTCAAATACTGACCGGCTATGCCGACAGAGGTTATGAAAGCGTACCCTATACATATTTCGACATACCGATACAAAATCCTGACCCGAACTCTGACACATATAATCCGTCAGATCCGTCAAAGGTTGACGGCGGTGCGAACGATGCGTCAGTCGGCGATGTTGACGGGGACGGCCGGTATGAGATTATCCTCAAGTGGAATCCAAACGATGCAAAGGACAGCGCCTCGGGCGGAGTTACCGGCATTGTTTATATAGACTGCTATGAGTTTGACGGAACCCTGCTTTGGAGGATAAACCTTGGCAGAAACATTCGTGCGGGAGCGCATTATACGCAGTTCCAGGTATATGATTATGACGGTGACGGAAAGGCTGAGGTCGCAATGAAGACCGCGCCCGGCACGATTGACGGCAAAGGCAATTATGTTTCGGAGGCCGGCAATACTGAGGAGATAAGAAGCGCCGACAATTCAAAGAGTTATGTAGGCAGCAACGGACACATCACAGGCGGCCCGGAGTACCTGACGATATTTAACGGCGAGACCGGAGCGGCAATGCAGACGATAGACTATGATCCGCCGCTCGGCAATGTCAGAGACTGGGGTGACGACAGTTACAACAAGTCGGACAGATACCTTGCGGGCACCGCGTATCTTGACGGGGTTCACCCGAGTATGATCTTCTGCCGCGGCTATTACGGCAAGTCGGTAGTCGCAGCGTATGACTGGGACGGCGAGAACCTGACGCAGCGCTGGAGGCTTGACAGCACAAGCAGCAGTTCTAACGATTTCTACGGTCAGGGTAACCACAATCTGTCTGTTGCGGATATTGACAATGACGGATATGATGAGATAGTATACGGCAGCGCGGCTATCGACCATGACGGAACACTCGCGCACTCAACTGGCTTTGGTCACGGCGATGCTCTGCATGTCTCGGATTTTGACAATGACGGCGGGCAGGAGATCTTCGGAGTGCTTGAGGATAGTCCTGACTGGGGCGAGGCTTTTAGAGACGGAGACGGTAATGTAATATGGCACTACAAAGCCGGTGATGATGACGGCAGAGGCGCAATGGCGTATTTCAGCCGTCAGTACGGTGTGCTTGCCTGGGACGGCTATTTCGGCATACGCACCCTTGACGGAACGCTTATCTCGGAAGAGACCGTTCAGGATAACAAATGGTCTTATCCGAACTTCCCAATCTACTGGGACGGGGATTTGTGCCGCGAACACTTTGACGGCAACAGGATAAGCAAGTTTAACGACGAGACCGTTTCTTTCGGCAGACTGTGGAACCTGTCGGGAACCTCGTATAACAACACTTCAAAGAAAAATCCGTGTCTCCAGGCCGATATTTTGGGCGACTGGAGAGAAGAACTGATTATGAGAACCTCGGATAACAACGCGCTGAGAGTGTTTATTTCGATAAGCCCGACGGATTATAAGTTCACGACCTTTATGCACGACAGTCAGTACCGCTGCGCTGTGGCATGGCAGAATACGGCCTATAATCAGCCGCCGCACCAGAGCTACTACATCGGCTATGATAAGGACGTGAGCGAGTATGTACAGCCAAATATCTATGTAAACACGATTAATCCCGAGGCAAAGATCACGGTTCTGAACAGCAGCGGCGATCCGGTGAGCGGTATAAATGTAATGCTCGGCGGCATAGAAAAGCCGACAGATGCAAGCGGAGAGGCGGCATTCAGGCTCGAGCCCGGAACCTATGAATACAGCGTATCTGTTACAGGTTATTATGATTTGAGCGGTACGTTCGACTTTACATCCGGCGCCGACAGCGGTATTTCACTGACTCTCAGCGAGCTGCCGGACAGTGTGCTTACAGTAATATCCGGCGGAACGCCCGTCAGCGGCGCAAGCGTGACAATAGGCGGCCAGACCGCTGTTACCGGCGCCGACGGAAAAGTAACTATGAAGCTCAAGCCCGGAGTGAATACCTATACTGCCGAGTGCAAGAAGTTTGTCACTGAGACAGGTGAGTTTACTGTTCCGGAGAACAGCGGCGTTACCGAGACGATCGAGCTTGAGGCTATCGTATATTCATATGACAGCGCGGCAGATACAGAGGGCAGCCGCTTTACCTACAGCGGAGACAGCGGCGCTGCACTCACGTTCTCAAACGGAGAATGGACGTTTGCACAGAATTCGACCGACGGAGGCAGAAGTTTCGGTGCAGTGTTCACAGCTTCGGAGAACGGACACATGCAGTTTGAGATGACATATAATACAGGCGGTCAAACGGATGCTTCCGAGGAATGGAACTGGAGCGGCAGGAACTATACTCACAGCATAAAGCTTCTCGACCTGTACGGAGAGACCTTGATAGGGCTCAGCCAGGAATATAATGATTCCGGTGTGCAGGAGGTCAAGTATTTTACGGGCAGCAGCCCGGCGGCAAATGTCTCGGGCGGCGAAACGATCGGCGGCCCGAACATCACCAAGAGAAGCTCATTTACTTGGAGAATAGTATTTGATATAGACCTTGAAAACAGAACAGCAGAGCTCACTCTCACTGATGAGGCTGAGGAAAACGGCTACAGAATCTCGGATATACCTCTGAGCTCAAGCTCGTTTGCGAGCGTGCAGATCGGCTCCGAGGCGGACGGAAATGTGACATGGGCGCCCATGGTAAAAGATGTTTTGTACCTGAGCGACTGCGAGACGGAATCGACCCCGTCAACACCGCCGCCGGCAACACCATCGCCAACACCGGTACCAATGTCATACACAACATGGGATTTCAATGATCAGCCGGTCGGAACTACGTATGAAAACGAGGGAACGATAGCAGACACGAACGGAGAAGTATTGTCCGCGCTCTATGGTACTTCGGCGCTTGCAAATGCGTCGGCTCCGGCGATTGCTGAGCGCACATCAGGCGATAACTATTACAGTCTGACCGATAACGGTGCGGGTCAGGACGGCTGGAGCTATTCGCCGCTCAGCCCGCTGAGTTCCGAGATGATCTCATTTGAGACCGATTTCCGTATGGGAGACACAAATAAGGATGCTGTTATTTTCAGAGTTTTTGACGCGAACAACTCAACCACAGCCAATACCTACACGACGTCTTCAGACGGCAGGAGTTTTGAGATAAAGACCGGCGATAACGGAACACTTAAATTCTCCGATTACTATTCGCGCGGAAGCAGTGATACAAAGGCTCTTGACAGAGATGTTTCCGGCTTTACATTTAGTGCAAACACATGGTACAGTGTCAAGGCAGAGTATTATCCCGATACAGATGAAGTTAAGGTATATACTAAAAATGCAGACAGTACAAATTATACACTTAGGAATACGTTCACTCTCGGTTCCGGAACAAGCAAGGTTTCCGATGTACCTGCGCTTTCGCCGACCCGTGTCAGCGGCTTTACCCGAGGCTCTTCCGCGAATGTAATGGCGTTTGACAATATATCGGTCGGAGTTGTAGATACTGCCGTGCAGCCGTCCGAGCCGAGCCCGACGCCTACTACAGTTCCCGATGGCACATATATGACAGACACTGTCTATAAGGCGGAGGAATTTTCTGAGGGCGTGGATGATGTCACGGGTACATGGGAAGTTGTTGACGAAGCCGCATATGCGGAATTGGGAGAGCCTTTTGGTACGATTGCAGACTTTAGTACAGAATATACCAAGAGCACATACGGCGACTTTGAAGAAATGACGCTCTACGTCCCGGAGACCGGAACCTATACGTTTAACCTGCTTCTTAGAGAGTACAGAGACAGGGGTTATACAATAACGCTTGCAAAGGATGGTTCTGAGCCGGTAGTTATAGACTGTATATCAAATCAGACAAGGGTTGCAAGCATCACTGACACCAATACTATAAATATCGGTATTGCAACCGGTACGGCCGAACTCGAGACAGGCATATATACAATGAGCTTTTCAAGCACAAACGCTTCACACTTTATGGCGTTTAATATAACACGTGCCGCCGAGGAACCAACGGACGGTTATTTCTACACAATTGACAGTGCGGTATTCTCAGGAGGCAGCGTTACACTTTCGGTTACAAGGAATAACGAGAGCGCCGGTGACGCTAAGATTATTATTGCGGCGTATGACGGCGAGAACGGAGCAATGGTCGCTGCTGCAAGTGCGGATCTTACGGCGTCGACTGACCTGAGCTCTGGTATAAGCGTTGCATTGCCGAGTATTGAGAATGCTGAAAATGTAACAATAAAGACCTTTATATGGAGTGCAGGCTCTGACCTGCAGCCGTATGCGGTCTCAAAACCTGCGGAAATTCAGTAACTTGACATAATTTGTTTTTACAGCGTAAACCGGAGGCGGGCTGTGCTTTTAAGGCTTGCCTCCTCCGGATATGCGCAGAGCTGCAAAATATTTGATGTGGCCCCACAAAAATAATTGTGAATTGGACCTGAATAAATTTTCCGCATTGTTATATAATTTAATCATGTACAGAAATT
>DXIJ01000038.1 GCA_019112945.1 Candidatus Monoglobus merdigallinarum
TTTCTCTTAGTCCTTAACCGGATTCTCATCCGAAATCGTTATGCCCGCGCTGTTATCGTTTCTTACATTAACATACTTTATTTGATGTGAATTAAGCAGCTCAATCTCTATAATGCCGTTCTTGTCCGGCATAGACATTTTATTGATCGGCTCCCCAAGTTTCATTGAATCATAAAGTATCTCCTTGTCCTTGTCGGCAGAATCGCTGTCAGGATTGATCCGACACAGAGACCTGTCCTGATTCCAGCTCAGATAATACACATATCCCTCGTAATATATATCATATTCACAGTCATCGGTTGCCACGAGTTCTTCAAGACCGGTACCGTCTTTTCTAATGCGGTACAATCTTCCCGCCTTTTCGGGCGGAGTCTCAGCAAGGTCGTCATCATGATAGCTGAAATAGATATACTCATCGTCTGTTGAATCGACATAGTCGGCGGGTATGAGCTCCTCTTCGTTTTCCTGGATCCTGCCGCGGTCTATGCCAAACTGGTATTTATGTATGTAATATCTGTCTGCTTTATCGGCCTTGTATTCAAATGTGTAGGGATAGAGAATTACCAGTAAAACCGAAGCGAGCACTGCCACAACACCTGCGGCGGCAATAATTATCCACATGCGCTTTTTCTTCTCACGCAGCATTCTTATTTTTGCCTGCTCCTCTTCTATCATCCTCAGTTTTTCCTGAAGTTTCCTTACCATTGCTACATTTCCGTCATGCAGAGCCTGCTGTATGAGATCGGTCGTTTTCTGAAATTCATCATTAAGCGCTCCCTCGTCGGGATTATTAAGGGGCTGTGCTGCACCGCCCCAGGGGTCCTCGGTTACATGATTGAGGGATCGGGTTTTATACGGATCAACATCATCCTGAGGCGGCGCATATGATCTCGGCTGCGGATTCACAGGCTCCTGCTGCCATGCGCCGGGCTGCTGCGGATTCACCGGCTCCGGCGGCACAGTCCGGCTTGGCTGCTGCGGCGGCTGCTGCGCCGCATAGACAGCGGAGGGCTGAGCGGGCGCAGCGGCGGGCTCTGATGTTCTGCGGACAATATAATACGGAATAGTGGAGCGCAGAACATCAACGGGTATCTGCGTCCTTACGGTTTTTAAATCGGAAGCCAGCTCACTCGCAAGTGCATATCTTATCTTAGGGTCATATGTACAAGCCCGCACTATTACCGGCGCCGCCTCTTTCGGACAAAACTCGGGCGGAATTATATCATCGCCGTTCATTCTGCGTTTAAATGCGTTGTCGTTGTCCGACCTCTTCAGGCTCTTTGCCTGTGCGGTCGTGGGTGTAAACGGGAACCTGCCGTAATTAAACACCTTGTAAAGCACTATGCCCAGCGAATAGATATCAACGCTCGGCGTGTACTTGCCGCTGTTTTGTATCTCCGGCGCCATATAGTAGAGGCTTCCTATACCCCTGGTCTTGGTTCCGCTGTCACCGGCGAGCTTAGCCGCTCCGAAATCACCTATCTTAAATGTGCCGTTTTTATCGACAAAGATATTATCCTCCTTGATATCACGATGAATAATCCCCATTTTATGGCACTCGTTCAGACCGTTTGCAATGTCAATGCCAAGTTTCAGACCGGTTTCCACATCTATCGGAGTAGTCTTTAAGTACTCCCTAAGCGGTGTTGCAAACTCCATGACTATTGTTATTTCCCACTGTAAATCATGCTTTGAAGCTCTATGGTCTATATATCTGATGATATTATCATTTTGCTGATTTATGCTGAGCATCTTCATTGACTCTGTCTCGCTCACAAATTTCTGAGCAATCTGGTCAAAGAACTCCTCCATCTCGCTGCGGTCTCCGCTGTACGCGTTCTCGTACTCTTTGATGTTGTCCTCGGTGGGTATAACAATTTTCTTTACCGCGACCACCTGCCCGCTGTCGGAATGCGCCTTATAAACTACACCGTACTGGCCGCTTCCGACATATTCGTCAATCGTATAGCCCAATGTTTTTTCGCCTATACAATCTCTATAATTTTTCAAAACTTACACCTCCCGGTAATATTTAAATATTGAGCTTAAATCTTTACATTTCATCACATGATCCGTCGTATTCCCCGCACATAATTCCATGTGCTCAGGCTCCGCAAATGAGTTCTCAAACTGCATTCCGTTAGCAAAATAGCAAAGGCCGACCACCGCCAGCAGAACCAGCGCCGCAGCAAGTACAAGCGCAAAAATTTGCCTGAGCAGCAGCAGCTTTCTGATCTCAACCGATTTCTCACTGCCGTTTCCCCTCTCACAGCACAGTGAATCTCCGCCAAGACCGCAGCGCCCCGAACTTTTTGCCATAACGCGCGCGGCGGCAGGTTCGGGAAACTGCATACCGGCAGCAGCTTTATTTGCTGCCGTCCGTAGCCTTCGTGAATTTTCGCCGCATACCCTAAACGCTATCACCGAGACAGGTTCTGTGCTGCATAGCATGGCAGCCTTTTCGGTTATCTTTTTTACAAGACTGCGTATATCACTATCAGGCACATAACCGCTGCCCATGATTCCGGCTGCGGCCTTAGCGGTACACAGCAAATACACCGCTTTTTTATCGATCGGCAACGGAAAGCCTGCGGATTCATGCAGCTCGCCGCAGCGTCCGTTTTTCAGCTTCAGCAGCTTTGCGCCGCCTCTTAAAACCGGATATATAAGAGCAGAGGATACGCACACTGCCCCAAAGGCCGACATGCGGCTGTCTTTAAAATACTCGCTTGCAAATCTGCTGATACGCTGCTTCTGCTCAAAAATACTGCTGCATGCAGCGCCCTTGGCGCTGATAAATTCCGTCATAAGATTATCGCTTTTGACAATATGCTCTGTGCTGCACAGAGCAAACACCTCGGTTCTGCGCGCTTTGAATCTGTCCAGCTTCCAGCTGCCAATACCGCTTCTTTTAAGGCTCGTATCACGCACAAAGATCCTGTCATTATTTATGCACGAAAATTCAGAGTTTAAAGAAACGCCGAACACCTCAATCTGCACAGCCTCTTTACCGCTATCGAATGTGCTGCTGTGCACCGGCTTTCTCCCGCGCGTTCGAGGCAGCATGGTTCTGAAGCTGCCGAGCCCCGAGGCTGTGCCGTCGGCATACACCCTGCCGTATGCGGAATTGTTTTTTTCATAATATCCATACATAATCTTCACCTGTTTCCTAATCAACAACCATGCTGCCGCCGGAGCTTCCCGAGCTTGCGCTCATACTGCCGCCGGAGCTACCGCCGCTTGCACTCATACTGCCGCCGGAGCTTGAACCGCCGCTGCTTCTGCTGCCTCCGGAGGAACTGCCGCCGGAGCTGCTTCTGCTGCTGCTTCTGCCGCCACCGGAGCTGCTGCCGCCGCTGCTTCTGCTCCCGGAACTGCCTGAACTCGAGCTGCTCCCGCTTGACCTTGAGCCGCTGCCCCCGGAACTGCTGCCCGAATTTGAGCCTGTGCCCGAACTTGAATCCGCGCTTGAGCTTCCGGAGCTTCTGCTGCTTTGAGCCCTGCTTGCTGCTGCCGCTGCCGCCGCCGCGTCATCGGCCTCTTTTTGCCGGAGCGCGGTGTCGGCAGCTATTCTTTTCTCCAGCAAAGCCGTCATTATAGGCTCAAGATTTGCTGTTACCTCGGCCTCAAGCGCATTGACTTCCTCCTCTTTATCCGAGGAAAACGCGATATTTTCAAGGCGCTCAGTCCTATTCTTATAATCGGTTACCGTTGTGATCGAACTCTGCAATGTGTTCACATAATCGGTATATGCCTGAGAATAATCGGAATCTTTTATTGGCTCATATGTACCCGATGTATACAGCTCATCGAACTTAACAAGTTCGTCCCAATTTGTCTTAACTTTCTCACTGACTGAACTGAGCACCGCGTCTGTCTGGACTTCGGCAATAGTCGTACCGCTATCGTCAATTACCTGCGAATCTCTGCCGCTGTACCATATTGCACCCAATAGCAGCAGCGCCAGAACAACTGCGGCAGCTGTAAGCGATGATACCGCAGCTATAAATTTTTTGCTTCTGACCGGCCTTACGGCTTTTGCGTCTACTTCCACAATGATACATGAGGCATTCACGTTTTTGCCGCCGTTCATTGCGTTCACCTTGTCAACAATATCGTTTGCCGCCTTTTTAGGCTCTGAGGATTCCAGAATACTCTGCATGGTATCCTGCGCCAGCGAATCGCTGACAACACTTGAGCACAGCAGATATTTTTCTCCCGACTTCTTTATCGGGAATGACTTTCCGGCCGATACAGCGCCGTCTTGCCCTACAAAGGTATTTTTATACTCGTCTGAGTTTGTGACCTCCTCGAGCTTGCCGCCGCGAACCGCATATACTCTTGCGCCTCCGAGAGAGTATACCGACACGCCGTCCTCGTCCAAAAACAGCGAACAAAACTCCATATTGGGCGAGCTGACTATACCTCTCGAGGCGGTCAGCCAATTGATAACATTGTTCGCCCTGCTGTAGCCTCCGGCACAAATATCACGCCTCTGCTTATCCAGTTCCGAGAGGAAACGCTTTCCGCTCTCATCATCGCGGTCCCGGCAGCTGCATACTGCGAACAAAGCGTTGTTCGACGCCGTATTTATTCCCTTTGAATAATGCGAATACTGGAAGTTTTTCATGTATACGCCGTTTAGGTATATATTGTCCGAATTGAGCCCCTGCGAAAAACCGCTGTCGGATATTCCGTAAACATTAAAGTTTAAATTTCCGATACCCTTTTCTATCATTATTTCCGCAGAGGACGAAAAACTTTGATATTTGCCGTAAGCGTCGAGTATAGAGTCAAAACCCGCATTTACGCTTAGATCACTGTTTTGCACTGCGCTGTCCTCACGGTTGTTTGAATTATATGCCAACAAAATCACCTCCCCTGCCCAATATCTCAAAGACCGGCGCCGCCGTATCATCCGGCGCCCTGCAATGCCGCTTTATATTTTCCGTAAAGTATGCGGCGCACTCATGCGCCTGCACGCCAAAAGCTATACCGAATATCAGCAAAAACGCGGTCAGCGCTCCGGCTGCGGCGATCAGTGCACGCCTTACGGCCTTAGGCACGCCATGCTTTTTTCTAAATTCAGGCCTTACCACAATACACGAAACACTTCCGTCACTGCCGCCTATCATTGAAGCGGTCTTTGCAGCTATTTCCTTTGCCGCCTCCTTAGGCGGACGGCTAAGCGCGATACTGAGTATCGTATCGGCCGCAAGTGTGCGCGCCACTACGCTTGTACATATCACATAAACACCCTCTGCATCGGCGCTCATAATCGGCTTGGCCTTGGATATACCGCCGTGCTCACAGCCGACATATATGTTCTGCATGACATTAGAGCATGATATATCAACGGCTTTGCCGCCGCGGCAGAAATATATTTTAGAGCCGCCTATAGCGTAAGCCGACGCCCCGTACTCCGAGATATAAAGTGCGGCAAGCTCCATATTGCGCGACCTTGTCAAATTATTCTTGCAGGTCATATAATCGAAAAAATTGTTTGTGCTTTTTATGCCGCTTCGGTACAAACCTATCTTTTCCTTATCCAGATTATAGAGAAACTGTTTTCCGCCCGCATCGTCACAATTATGGCAAACCGCAAACAGCGCATTGTTTTCTGCGCAATAAACGCCTTTGGAAAAATGTGAATACTTAAAACTTTTCATGTAAATACCGTTTATGTATACATTATCCGTATTAGCACGGCCGCTGAACCCGCAGTCCGACACTCCGTATGCGTCAATACTTACCGTGCCCGTAGGAGCCGGATTCCCGGGCGCGGGCGGCCCCTGCTGCTGATACCCCGAAACCATAGACCTGTCCGAACCCGAATACGGATTTATACTTCCTCCGGCGCTGTTTGAATCATATTTCACTGTCTCACCCCTCAATCATATACCAAACTAAACACATAAATTCTGTCAGCTGTTTGGATATTTGATATTAACGGTTTGCGTATTTTCGTCCCACGAGACGCCGCAGTCAAGCGTCTCCGCCACAGCTCTGACCGGCAGCATCGTGTAGCTGTCCTGATACAGAAATGCCGGAGCGTCAATTTCAATCCTCTCTCTGATTATATTGCTCATTGTGACGTCGCCGCTGACCGTATTGCGCAGCTCTCCGCGTATCTGCGTTCTGGTTTCTCCGTCCACGGAATTTGTCATTAAAAATCTCCTTGTTGCACCGGACGAGGTCTCAATATAATTTTCTCCAATCTTGACCCACAGAGTTATGCCATTGGTTGTTGAAGTCGCAATCGCGGTCTGTTCGGCATCAAGCCAGCCTATGCGGTCAGATGTGTCGGGCACAGCGTCTATTCCGCAGAGCACAGTATCTAATATCGCCCTCATCGGCAGATATGTCCTGCCGCCTGTCTCCATTGCCGGAACATCGCCGGTATCGATCTCTTTGCCGTTAAACAAAACTGTTACTTCATTTGCATCTGAATAGTCAACCGTATTGTTTGTGCTTTCCGTCTGAAGCGCATATTCCGGCTGAAGTCCCGCGATTTTGCCGTATTCGACAACGGATGTTGTGCTGGTGTTAAGCGCGATGGTTCCGTTTTGAACAATACCGGTAACCACAACCTGCATATCCTCCGGAACAGACGCTCCCAGCACGTTATACCAATAATCTATATCGCTCGAAACCGACCTGACTGTCACTCTGACACTCGAATCGTTTAAGTCCACAAACTCATACGTTCCCCGGTTGTTCACCAGCCTTGCGGCAAACCTCGTCATTGTGTCCCGGTACATCGCATCGGAAACATTAACTATCTCTCCGAAGTCGTTTATGCACGATGATGTTACGAGATTATAAACACCCGGCCGGTACGAACAGTAAGAATCTATGCCGAGAGCTCTTGTAACCGATTCTATCGGCACATACGCATCATTGCCGTTTATCGCAACATCAATCGGCACCGGGTTAGGTATATCATAGCCGTTGTCAAGGTTTCCGTAAGCTCCGATATTGTATACCGTCACCGTTACCCTGCCGCTCACCTGACCCATAACAAGCAGCTTGCTGCCTATAACTATCTGAACCTTGTCCGGGAATACATAGGCGGAGCCGCCGATAGCCCTCACTGCCTCGTGTACGGACACCATAGGAAATTCGTCAAGGCCATAGCTTTGGGTATAACCTATTCCCTGAAGCATTTTTGCACCGCCGTCAACAGACACGCTTACGCTTCCCGCAGCAAATGCCGGAACACACAAAGCGCCGCCAAGCAGTGCGGTTATCAATATCACTGAAACTATCGTTTTTATTGTCTTCATTTTAAATTCCTCCGATATCCAAGTAAGCCGGTAAATGTTATTCCTCAGGCGCTGCTGACGGCGTTGTTGTTGCTTCTGTTGCTTCCGGTTCTACTGTTGTTTCTGTTGCTTCTGTTGTTTCTGTTGTTTCTGTTGCTTCCGGTGTTCCGGCCGGTGGTGTTATAGTAACCGTTTGCGTGCTTTCGTTCCAGTCGACCCCGCAGCCAAATGCCTTGGCTATAGCTCTGACCGGCAGCATCGTGTAGCTGTCCTGATACAGAAATGCCGGAGCGTCAATTTCAATCTGTGTTTTTTTAATATCATTTAATTTTATACTATTTATTGAATCAGCTTTACCAACGCCTATATACGCTCCGCGCACCTGGGTTGTTATATCTCCGCCGGGCGAGTTTGTAATCATGGTTCTCTCGGTTTCTCCCTCGGAAGTTTTAATATAGTTTTCACCTATCTTGACCCAGAGTGTTTTACCAAGTGCAGTTGAGGTCGCGACTGCGGTCTGTCCGTCATCTATCCAGCCTATGCGGTCTGATGCGTCATCAACGCCGTCCAAAGCGCAGAGCACAGTGTTTAATATCGCTCTCATCGGCAGATATGTCCTGCCGCCTATCTCCATTGCAGGGACATCGCCTGTCTCTATCTTTTTATCGTTAAACATTACCGTCACTTCATTTGCATTGGAATAGTCAACAGTATTGTTTGTGCTTTCCGTTTGAGGCGCAGAAGCCTGCATCAGTCCTACGATTTTGCCGTATTCGGTGACGGATGTTGTGCTGGTGTTAAGCGCGATAGTTCCGTTTTGCACATTACCGGTCACTACAACGGTTTTGTTATTTACATCAGTTGTTCCAAGAGTGTTGTTCCAATACTCAACAGCATTCGGAACATTGGTAACGGATATTTTTGACCCTGGATTATTTAAATCAACCAGCTTATATCCGTCAGACTCCACACTTAAAGTTGCTGCAAATCTTGCCATTCCGTTTTTATTTATAACATCGGAAACATTCGCTATAACGCCAAAATCATTTACGCATGACGGCGTTACAATATAATAGCCTTTAGGCTCTGTGGCATTATTATGCCGACAGAAGCTCTCTATGCCGAGCGCGCGAGAGAGAGACTCTATCGGAATATATGCCTCGGTGCCGCTTACTACATTTACATCAATCGGTACGGGATTTGCTAAATCATAGCCGATATCCAAAACACCGTTTGTATCGATATTATATACCGACACAGTCGGTCTTCCTCCGACGTTGCTCATAGAAAGAATTTTGCTGCCTATAACTATCTGCACCTTTTGGTCATCGGTGAAGATATATGCAGAGCCGCCGAGCGCTGCCGCAACCTCGCAGGCATTAACCATGGGGTGACCGTCTTGGTCATAGCCGATATCAGACAAAATAACTTTATTGTCATCAACAGAGACATTGACGCTGCCCTCCGCGCTTGCAACAACACAGCAGCTGCAAGCCATTGCTATAACAAGCATAATCGATAAAACTTTACTTACTCTTTTTGATCTCATATCTATTCCTCCTAAAAACTATGTTTGTATGATACTGTTAATCTACACTGACACTGCCGCCGGAGTTGCCACCGCCACCGCTGCTGGCTCTGCTGCTGCCGCCGGAACTTGAACCGCTGCTGCCGCTGCTGCCTCCGCTGCTTCTGCTGCTGCCGCCGGAACTTGAGCCGCTGCTTCTGCTGCTTCTGCTGCCGCCGGAGCTGCTGCTGCCGCCGGAACTTGAGCCTCCGCTTCTGCTGCCGCCGGAACTGCTGCCGGAACTGCCGCTGCCGCCGGAACTTGAGCCGGAATTATTTTGTGCTTCTTGAGCTCTGCGCTGCGCTTCAGCGGCTGCTGCTCGCTTGCTTGCAAGTGCGGTCTCGGCCAGCTTCTGCTTTTCTGCAAGCCTTCCGCTGATTTCTTCAACTTTTGCATTCGCTTCGTTTTTAAGCTCCTCAAGACGTTTCACACTTTCATCGGACGATGCCTCGTTTCTTATTTCTTCAAGACGGGCAATTACATCGCTGTAGACCGCTTCGGCGTCACTGTATACCTTTTCAAGCTCACTGTATTCGGTGTAACCGTTTGCTATCTCGCTGTATTTTTGCATATCCGTTGTCTTATAACTCTCGTACTTGCCTTTTTGCTCGTTCAGATAGCTGATAGCTTGGTTAACATCGCCGCTGAACGCCTCGTTCAGAATATCCTGCATAGCCGTCACGGCAACTGCCGGGTCGTATTCAACATCATTGTTATGGGCGTTTTGGTAAACAAATGCAGACGCACCTACAGCCATAGCCAATACGGCTATGGCGCAATATGTAACCGGCTTTTTGAACATTCTGACAATCGGCGAGGTCGTAGGGATTGCGTCTATGACTACGCAGGTCACATTGTCAACACCGCCCATCTTCTTCGCATGCTCCACAAGGCTCTGCGCCGCGGCGGACGGGCTTTTGTTCTCGCTCAGCATATTTGCGATCTCGTCATCGTTTACCATATCGGTTAGGCCGTCGCTGCATATCAGATACCTGGTTTTTTTAAGTATCGTAAACGGCTTTACTCCGCACTCGGTATCTATCTCTCCGAACTCATTGTTAAAACCGATATAGCGTGTTATCACGCCCTTGCCGCTTGACAGGTCTACATGGTCTACCGAGAGCTGCACGGCTTTGCTGCCTCTTAGCTCATATACGCGGCTGTCGCCTATGTTGGTTACCATTACCTTGTCCTTGTAAAAATACAGCCCCGCTAAGGTGCAGCCCATGCTCTTTTTAAGCGGATCGCTCTGAGACTCGGCAAACACCCTGTCGCTGATCTCTCTGAAAAGCCTTGAACAGACCTTTGCCGCCTCTTTAAAATCCTGCGGCGAGATGAGCTCCTCATAGCTGTCCCGAAGCTCGCTCAAAGCCATATACGCGGCTTCTTCACCGGCCTTATGGCCGCCCATGCCGTCGCAGACCGCAAAGAATGCGCCGCTGTCCGGCCTAAAGTCATAGTCCTCGGGCGTACTGCTGCCGTTTAAGTTATAGACCTTGGCGTTTTTGTCCTTGATCTCAGTCCCCGGCACAAAGAAGTTATCCTCATTATTATCGCGCTTCATGCCGACGTCGCTTATCGCGCCGACTGTAAAACGTAATTTTGCCACGCTCTCTCCTCCTTTTTACTGATAGTCAGCTGAAGATTATTTATTGCTCTCTTCAAAAGCGTTTTCAAGCATTTTCACAAAAGCCTGACGCTCAATATCATCATATCCCAGATAACTTACATCAGCTATATCCTGATGGTTAAACAGAAACATGGTTTCGGAATCTATGTAACCCTCGGGATACGGACAGCCTATGTAGTCATAGGTCTCGCCGTCGCCGTTGCGCTGGAAAACTCCGATGATCATCAATCTCTTTTCCGCCTCTTTTAGCTTGATAACGCTGCCTATAGGCATTAATCTTGCTGCCATTTTGTTTTCTCCTTTCATGTTTTAGTCTTAATGCGTTAAATTATATCCAAGCTCCGTAATATCGCCGATAACGCCGCCGAAGAAGCCTTTGCCTTGAATAATATTTGATGTTATCTCACCCAAGCCTCCGGTAAACGACTTTATTGTCGAAACTGCGTAGACAGCATTGGGATATGTTTGTTTGAATATCGAAAACTGAACTTTAAGATTGCTCAAATCCGTCTTTGTTGCCAAATGCCCAAGACCTGAGAGCGCTCCCTTACTTTCATGCACAGCTTTCCCAAAGTTTAGGTTTTTTAATTTTGCCATATCATAGGCATTACCCAATGTATAAACTGAACTCAAAATATTTCCCGTATCATACAAAGTCTCGCCTATTTCTCCGCCAAGCTCTTCGTTGCCGAAAAGTTTTCCCCAGCCCTTTCCGCTGGTTACTACTATATCCTTTAAAAGATTGGATTCTTCAAAATCAGCATTTTGTCCTTTGGAAGTTCTGTCTATAACTGTATACATATCGGCAAACCCATTAAAAATACTGTTGACAGCATATGCGCCGGCTATCGGAGCTAATACGCCCCCGGTTCCAAGCACTACAGCCAATGCCCCGGCTCCGCCCGCAATTTTTGCTACCGCCTTACCAAACCTAAACGCCGTATAAGTCCAGCCTTTATTTTTAAAGTCATCGACCACATAATTTACACAGTCGACCGTTGCCTTTTTTACGTTGCCAAACCATTTGCCGATTTTTTCCCACCAGGCGTCGCCCTCGCTCTTGCTTGATGAAGAATCGCCGCGGCTGCCGCCCATCTCGCCGACGTCCTTGCCCGCAAGTTTGCTTTCGGTTCTTTGGTAGGCCGACGCTATTTCTTCCACAGCGCTTTTTATCTTGCCTGATGACGTGCTGTAATTCTCGAGCGACTTGCTGATGCCGCTGAGCGCGGCCACTATCTGCTCACGGTTTTTTATCTCAAAGCCAAGCGAGCTCTTTATACTGTTTATATCCGAAGCCGAGCCGTCAAGAACCGAAGCAATGTTCGAAAACTCGTCTCCCATTGATTTTAATCTGTCGATTGATACTGTAAGCTCCGGCATTGTTTTCACCTCTGCTTTCGTTTGCGGCAATACAAAAATTATCTGCCGCCGTTTTCTCCGCCGTAATTTCCGTTTTAATTCTGCCGCATTGAACGTTATTCTGTCTTAGCTGTTGGGCGGCTGTTTATCATATCGTTATATCTCTGCGTGCAGGCGCCGTACTTGGCGGCGCCTGCATGGGCTATAATCCATTCACCGGCGTTAAATTCCTACATTACAACATCAGTCGGCAGTGAGTTTGCCAGACCGGCAGATTCGTCATCCGCACTCTGGTATTGCTGTGCCATTTGCTGCAGGTCTGTGCAATGTTCCTGAACTCTCTTTTGCAGGAGCTGGCAGTCGTCCTGCATTGAAGCAAACTTTGAAGCGTATGCCTGTCCTGCCGAACCCTCCCAGATACTGCTGAGGCTGGCGGAAATCTCCGCAATCTGACTTGCTATGTTCGAAAGATTGGTTGCGTCCGATTCAAGCGTCGTTGCCGCTGAGTTTAATTGTTCTGTACTAACTTTTATTTGATTTGCCATTTTATTTAATCTCCTTTTCTGTTTTTTTTAATGTTTATTAGCCTACCGTTGCCGTTGAAGTGTTCTGCTGCTCTGCCTTTGCGTAGCTTGCCGCGATCTGAAGCAGCGCGTTGTAATACTGGTCAAGCGCACCCTTATACGTTTCGAGCTTTGCAATCGTCATCTTGAGGTAACTGTCAAACGTATCGTGTGCGTCGCCCTCCCACATGCCGGAAAGATTGTTGCCGCTTGACTGCACGCTCTCAAGTGCCTGCGCCACCTTTTCCGCCAGCGCTTTGATCTCCTCGGCCTTTGCCTTTAACTGTTCTACCGATACTCTGAAATCTGCCATTTTTTTAACACTCCTTAATAAATATTTTTATAAATTAATTTAATTTTTTATATTAATAATCATCCGCTGACCTTTGCCGTCTCTTTTGCCTGTTCCTCGGTCTCAAGCATTTTCTGAGCTATCGCCCTTATCGTGTCAGCCGTTTTTCTTAAATTGCCGATCGATTTTTCAAGTTTTTCCGAGAGCTGTCTGCCCTTTGTCTGAAAGCCTGATGCGTTCTCGCCCTCCCATGCGCTGCGGACATTTTCGACAGCCTCGTTTAAACGCGATTTGGCGTTTTTGTCAAGGGTGTCGGCAATATCTTCAAGCTCGCGCACTGCGCGCATTGCTGCTTCATATTCGAATTTAATATTCATTTTTTGCCTCCTACGCTAAAACATTATCCGGCAGGCCTCCGGAAAATTCACTCGCCTCGTTTTCGGCTTGGTCATATACACCCGCCATCTGCTCAAGGTCTGTTACGTGCTCCTGCCAGCGGCGGAGTATTGTCTCGACCTCCTGCTCGATATCACTGTACATACGCCTGTGAACCTCTGCGGCCTCGCCCTCCCAGTAGTTGCTGCTGCCGCTTACCGTTGACTTAATGCTTTCAAAGTAATTCCTGAGATTATTGATTACTCCGTTTACCTCGTTTGACTGAGACTTAAGCGTCTCGGTATTGACTTTTATTACTCCTGTCACCGCAATTCCTCCTATACTCTGATCGAGCTTACAATTCCTGCGACCTCGTCCTCACACGCTGTATACTCATTTTTCGCTTCGCTGAATTTTTCGGCAATCTCCTTTGCCTTATTAATCAATTCTTTCATTCTTTCGGCGTCCTGAGCGGCCGAGGCGGCGAATACATCGTGTGCCTCGCCCTCCCACATGCCGCTTAGCGCGTTTATTGCCGAAAACAGTCTTTCAGCCTCGCTCTCCATGCGGGCGGCCATATTTGTAAGTTCGTTTGCCGCCGAACCAAGCGCGCCTATCTCTACTCTTATCCTGTCCATAGCCCTCTCATCTCCTTAACTTAATCCAATTTTTATATCGTAATTCATAGGAGAAGCCGAAGAAATATCAACGCTTCCCACACCGGCGTCCTCGGACAGATGCACATTGCTGTATTCTGCGTTTTCGGCAATACGCATTTCGTGCAGGCTGTAGGCCTCAGCTATTCTCTCCGCCGCAGCCGACAGCGCGGTCACTAAGTTTCCCGTATCCCACAAGTCGTCTGCAATTTCCTTTAAAGACCTTACACATTCCTGCATTCCGGTCATGGATGTAAGGGAGAATATTATGCCGGATATGTTATCTGCCACTTTGCAGCTCGCCAAACCACATTCCTTTATATCCTCACATAATGCAGGAAATTTATTTGTTTCCGCTGTAAACACCTGTATCATCTCCCTTACGCGTATATAATAACGTGCCCTGCCGCAAATTTGTTTGAAATTGGTCAAACAGCACATTTTCATGTATGAACTGCATATTTTATGTCATTATCAGCCTTTCGCCGTGCCTGATACCGCATGATAAAAGCGTCTCGTT
>DXIJ01000004.1 GCA_019112945.1 Candidatus Monoglobus merdigallinarum
GTCAAAGCAAGCTCCGCTTGTTCGTTTTTGCTCTCTGAGCAAAAAACTCACCCGCTCTGCTGCTTTTCCTTTCAAACAAAAGTCCGCTTCGCTGGGACTTTTGTTTGGCTAAATAACCCGTCACGCCCCTACTCCCTATTCCCTAATCCCTAATCTCTACGTTGTTGCTGCTTCAATCAAAAATATTGACTTTGCCGGGCGAATGTAGTATAATTCAACTATATAATGCACAGTGAGACAAATATGTTTTGCTGTGGAGAAAAAATAAAATTTATTGATATCGCTCGTTTGTCAAAATGCGCCGAAATACCGGATATTTACAGGGTTATAAAGCTGAGATAAACGTGCGGTACAGCGGAGGTTAAAAAATGAAAAAAATACTTTCTGTTTTGCTTCTCAGCGCAGCGCTGCTGTCGTCGGTATCGGTTTTCGCCGATGAGGCTGTATCCGGCGGCGGGAGTTATGTTGAATATGCGAACGTGATAGTCAACGGCAAGGCCATAGAGTTTGACGTACAGCCGCGCATTATAAACGGCAGAACAATGGTCCCGATGCGTGCGATATTCGAGGAGCTCGGCGCTGACGTTGAGTGGATCGAGGCGGACGAGCTTATCCTCTCGACCAAGGGCTATAAGCTTATATCGATGAAGATAGGGAACCCTGTCATGTATATCGCTGATATTTCTCAGGGTCTTAACACATCTGTTGAACTTGAAACGGCTCCGTATCTGGAGAACGACAGCAGAACAATGGTTCCGCTGCGCGCGGTCTCGGAGGCATTGGACGCGTCCGTCGAATGGGACGAGGCTACATACACCGTTACGGTGACCCTTTAGTGATGTTCACTGTAAAAATCGCAGATCTATGTATTGGGATAGATAATAAATACGGCTATTTGCCGCAAATGTGCCGGGACTATATGTCAAGCGGCGCGCCGGACTTTACGGTTTCGGCAAGCAGCTCTGAGATAGCTGCCGAGGACGACGGGAGCGGGTTTGACGCCGGGTATCTTGAAAGCCTGGCGGTATACAGAAATATTGCGGACAGAGTGCTTGACTATGACGGTTTCCTGATGCACGCTTCAGTGCTTGACGTTGACGGCAGAGGGGTTGCGTTTACTGCGCGCAGCGGTACCGGGAAAACTACCCATGCAGCCTTTTGGCTGAAGCTCCTTAAAGGGCGCTGCCGCGTGGTGAACGGTGACAAGCCGATAATAAGACGCATAGACGGCGTCTTTTACGCATACGGCACGCCGTGGTGCGGCAAGGAGCTCCTTAATGCAAACACAAGAGTTCCCCTTAGGGATATCGGCATTATAAACCGCAGTGATGAAAACCGTGCGGAGCCGGTAAAAAATCCCTTTCCGCTGCTGTACCCCGCCGTATATAAGCCGCAGGAAAAGGATAAGCTGCGAAAGACAATAGAGCTTATGTGCGGATTGCTTGAGAACGCTAATGTTTACAGTATATTCTGCAATATGAGTATCGACGCCGCCCGGTCGGCATATAACGCTATCTTTGGTTTATGATTTGTTTTTAAGACGGTTTATCGTCACCCTGCCCTCTGATACACCGAGCGCAAAGTCACAGACCTTAAACGCTGACGGCTTATGTGAGATAATGATACAGGTCTTGCCTCGGAGCGTACGCAGGTTTTTAAGCAGCTGTGTTTCTGTTTCGCTGTCGAGCGCGGAGGTGGCCTCGTCAAGCAGCAGTATCTCGGCGCCGGACAGCAGCGCCCTTGTAACTGCCAAACGCTGGATCTGCCCCTCGGAAAGGCCGAGGCCGTTTTCTCCGATCTCGGTGTCGAGCTTATCGGGCAGCGCGTCTATAAAGTCTAAGGCGCAGCTTATTTTGGCGGCTTCCATTATCTCGGCGTCGCTTGCGCCGGGAGCTACGATCTTCACGGCGTCGCGGACGGTACCTGACAGTATCATGTTGCCCTGCGGCACGTATGCAAACAGCGGACGGGTGTTTTTGCCGACAGGTATTTTCCGGTCTCCGGCTATCAGCGATATGCTTCCGCTTTGGGGTTTGTAAACGCCGAGCAGCAGCTTCATAAGCGTGCTCTTGCCTATCCCGGAATGACCGCTTATAACAACAAAGCTGCCCTTGGGGACAGAAAAGTCTGCGCCGGAGATAACGGGCAGTCTGTCGTATGCAAAGCTGACGCTGTCAAAGCGTATTTCGGTCAGCTCACTGTAAAATCCGCTTGGGTTTTTGAGCTTATCGCCGGGATCCTCAGCGGGAAGCTCCTCGATCTCGATGATACGCTCTGCGGAGGCCAGAATGCTGAATGCTTTGGGAATAAAGGCCGAGAGTCCGGCAACGGGGCTTTGGACGCGGTTTACGAGCTGGATCATGGCGGTAAGAGTGCCGAAACTTATCCCGCCCGCGGCAAGTCTGAACGCGCTCCATATCAGTGCGTACAGTCCTCCGGCGTTGAACATTAGATTGGCTCCGGCGGATGAGAGCAGATATATATTGCTGCGCCTGATTTTCTCATTGACAACGGTGTTTTGCAGGTCGGCGCACTTTGCGGCTATCTCTTTTTCTATTCCGAAAACCTTGACCATCAGCAGGTTTACCAGGGATTCCTGAAAGAATGCGTTGCCGTTTGCGACCGCCTCCTGGACACGCTTATGGAGCCTTTTGAGAAAGCGGCTGAACAGCTTGACCGCACCCATGAAGAGTGCGCCGCCGAGCAGAAATATCAGCCCGAAGCGCGGATCCAGCCGTATGAGGCTGATAAGCGCAAGCACAAGACTGAGGCAGACGCTTAAAAGGTCGGGGATAACGCACACCGCGTTAAGAGAGACCATCGAGACGTCATCGGTGATGCGGGTCAGCAGGTCGCCGCTGTGGTGCTTGCTTATCCGGTAATAGTCTTTTTCTTCGATAGATTTAAAAAGCCTGAGCTTCAGCGTTCTGTCAAACGACGCTGTGGTGCGGTTTTCGACATAGTTTGATATATATGAGAGCGCGGCCTCCGCAATGACTGTGAGAACAGTCACTGCCGAGTATCTGAGCAGCAGCGGCATATTTCCGCTGACGGCGGAGTCTATGACATCCCTTGACAAAAATGCAAACATGATGCCCAAAGCCGCAGCGGCGCATCTGAAGATGATAAGAAATGCGATAATATGAAGGATCGGCCGAATGCGGCTGAATATCCATTTTAAAGCCTTGTTATGTTTCATTTTTGTCCACCTCGCTTTTGAGGATTATATCATATAAGTACATATTTTTCAACATAATATTTAATGCAAGGAGATATATCATGAAAATAAAAGACGGGTACATACTAAAAGAGATGGCGGGAGAGGCGGTCGTTGTCCCGGGGTTTGATTCAAAGGGCAGCAGCTTTGTGATCGAGCTCAACGAGACCGGAACGCTGCTGTGGAAGCTGCTTGAGGGCGGTGCGGATCATGATGCGCTCACCGAGGCGCTGACCGGCGGCTACAATGTGAGCCGGGACGAAGCCGAGGCGGACGTTATGACCTTTGTCAAAAAACTTGACGACGCCGGGATCCTTGAGGATAAAGATTGATGAACAAGACGGATTTATACCTCCTGCACCTGCTCCGCTGTGCGCTGTGCGGCGCTGAGCCTGAGGCTTGGGACGGCATAGACCTGCGCCGCCTTGTGTACCTGGCCGAGAAGCAGGGGCTGCTGAGTTTGCTGAGCGGCACATTCGAGCGGCTTGACGGAATGCCGGAGGAACTGCGTGCTGCTGTAAAGCGCAGGACTGCAAAGCTCCGCGCTAAGGAAAAGTTCAGGAATATCTACCTGACAGATCTCTGCTTAAAGCTTGAAGCCGAGAGACTTTATGTTATGCCGCTCAAGGGGTTTGTGATAAAAAACCTGTACCCAGAGCCGTGGATGCGCGAGATGAACGACGTCGATATCCTTATAGAAAAGGACAAGGCGGACGAGGTAAAGGCCTTGCTTGAAAAAGAGGGGTATGTGTACGATCACGACAGCCTGCATGAGATAGTTTATAACCTCGACCCGTTTATCAATCTGGAGCTGCACACCTCGGCGATTTCGTATTATTATAAGGGCATATACACCCATTTTGAGGACGCTCTCGAGCGTTCCGTGCCGCTTGACGGGCACGAATATATACGCGTTATGACGCCGCCGGATCTGTATGTTCATACGCTGACGCATTTTGCGATGCACTACTGCACGGCAGGCGGGGGGATAAAGCCGGTCGTTGACCTGTGGCTCATCAAACATAAGCATGACCTTGACATGGAGTATGTTGGTGCAAGGCTTAAAGCGCTGGGGCTTGAAAAGTTTGAGAGCGTGATCTCACATCTTGCGTCGGTATGGTTTGAGGGGGCTGAGCATACGCCCGAGACGCAGCAGACCGAGAGGCTCATGCTGCTGAACAGTGCGTACGGTTCTACCGAGGATTATACGATGCTCAGGTTTTACCGCATAGCCGAGAACGACAGCAGCCGTTTGGTCAAACGCTTTAAGGTCCTAAAGAGCGTTATGTTTATGAAGCCTGCGACGCTTGCGGTAAAATATCCGGGGCTCAGGCACAGGCCGTATCTCTATCCGTTTTACACCGTATACCGCTGGTTCGACATACTGAAACGCCGGGGAGGCGAGGTCGGACGCATGGCAAGGGTCACGATGAGCGGAAAGGGCAGCGCGTATGACAAGCGGCTGAAAGAGGTCATAGAGAACAACAAGATGATGGGGTTTAAAAAGGATTTTTTTGATGATACGTTTTATGAATAAAAATATCTGCGGCCGGCTGAGAATGCGGTATGAGCTGACGGCCGGTGTTGGAGCGTCCGGTTTGATATGAGGAAAAAGATGAGTATGCGGGAGCTGTATCCGTTTATGAAAAGTGAGTTTGACAGCGGACGGCCGTTCAGAATGGTAGTGAACGGCACAAGCATGCTGCCGCTTATCAGGGGCGGACGCGATACCGTTGTGCTCAAAGAGTGCAGCGGGAGACTGCAAAAGTATGACATACCGCTTTATATAAGAAGCGACGGAAGTTTTGTTCTCCACAGGGTAGTCGGCGTGCGTGACGGCGCGTACATCATGTGCGGGGATAATCAGGTCGATAAGGAGTACGGCGTGCTTCCGGAGCAGGTTAAGGCGCTTATGTATGCGGTCGTAAGGGACGGCAAATATTATGAGCTGAGCGGTGTGCGCTACCGGCTGTACTGCCTTGCCGTGTGCGCACTGAGGCCGCTGAGACGGGCGTATAGCGTTTTAAAGAACAAAGCAACACAGGGATTAGGAACGTAGGAGTTAGGCAACGTAGGGATTAGAGATTAGGGAATAGGAATTAGGACTGAGACGGGTTTACTCTCGGCTAAAGTTATGGTTTAACGCTTTACGTAAGGCGTTAGTGCAAGCTGCGGCAGGTGAGCCGTAAGGCGAACGCTTGAGGCGCGCAGGCGTGGGTATATTTATAATTAAATGGATTATGCAGTATAAAATTCCTGCCTTGTTCCGCGACTGCGCACCTCCGCGCTCACTCCGTTCGCCTACCGTAGTTTGCAGCAACACCATTTGCAAAGGTGTTTATTGCTACCCTAAAATTAGGGGTAGACCCAAACTGCGGTAGGTGAGCCGTTAGGCAAACACGTTAGGTGCGGAGTCAACGTAGGGATTAGAGATTAGGGAATAGGGATTAGGACTGTGACGGGTTTACTCTCGGCTAAAGTTATGGTTTAACGCTTTACGTAAGGCGTTAGTGCAAGCTGCGGCAGGTGAGCCGTAAGGCGAACGCTTGAGGCGCGCAGCCGCGGAATGGGCTGTAACCAAAGTTTATATAATCCGTTTAAGTTATAAACATATCCGCGGCTGCGCACCTATCGCGCTTGCTAACGCAAGCCTACCGAAGTTTGCACCAACACCATTTGCAAAGATGTTTATTGCTAACCCCAAAATTTGAGGGCAGCGATAAACATCTTGCAAAAGGCGTTCCTTGCCTTTAGCAAAGCGGTATTACCCCGCTATAGATTTCAATTTATAATAACGAAAGGGAGACCGAGAATGAATCCTAAGCAGATACTTGAGAGCGGAGAAGACCGGCCGGAGACAATATTGATCGTTGACGACGATGAGATCAACAGAGTAATTCTGCGCAATATATTTTCGCCGTTTTATTCTGTGGCAGAGGCTGAGAACGGCAAGACCGGGCTCCGCATGCTTCTTGACAAAGAAAACAGCATATGCGCTGTGCTGCTTGATGTTGTCATGCCGGAGATGGACGGCGTCAGGGTTTTGCAGGAGCTTCACAGACGCGGGATCCCCCGGAAAATACCGGTGTTTATGATAACGGCCGAGGCCAGCGGAGACGTTATCCGCGAGGCGTATGATCTGGGTGTTATGGATGTGATATATAAGCCCGTAACGCCTTATATCGTCAGGAGGCGGGTCAATTCCGTAGTCGAGCTGTACAGGGCAAGAAAGCGGCTGAGCAGCACGGTCCAGCGTCAGCATGAGGATCTTCTCAGACAGGCGCGGCAGATCATAACTCTCAATCAGGGTATGATCGAGGCTTTAGCCACTGCTATTGAATTTCGAAGCATGGAGTCGGGCGAGCATGTCCGCCGTATTTACAGCATAACAAAGATATTGCTGTCCGAGACTCCTTTCGGCGACAAGATTGATGATGAGACAGTGGAGAAGATCGCGCTGTCGGCTGTCATGCACGATGTCGGGAAGCTCGCAATACCGGATAATATCCTGAACAAGCCGGGCAGGCTGACAGAGGAAGAATTTGAGATAATGAAGAGCCATACCGTAAAGGGTGCGTCACTGCTTGAAAAAATTCCGCAGATGCGAAGTCATGAGACATATAAATATGCTGCCGATATTGCACGGCATCATCATGAACGCTGGGACGGACGCGGATATCCCGACGGCCTCAAGGGCGATGAGATAAGCGTTTGGACACAGGCTGTGTCGCTGGCAGATGTATACGATGCGCTTGTGAATGACCGTGTGTACAAAAAGGCGCTCCCGCACGAGACCGCTTGTAAAATGATAGTAAGCGGAGAGTGCGGAGTGTTTAACCCGAAGCTTTTAAATTGTTTTTTGTCCGTTTGCGGCAGGATACGAGAGCTGTATGAACCGGAGGTAAAATAAATGAAGTATGAACTGCGCCAAAGGCTTGCTGCGGCCGGTATCGATGCTGATGCAGCGGTTGAGAGGTTTATGGGCAGCGAGGAGCTGTATTTGCGTTTTCTTTATAAGTTTCCCGAGGACCCGTGCTGCGGTGAGCTCCGTGAGGCTGCCGCGCGTATGGACGCCGAGGAAATGCTCAGGGCGGCGCATACGCTTAAAGGTGTGTGCGGAAACCTCTCCATAAACTCGCTGTATGAGCTGCTGTTGCGTCAGGTGGAGCTTTTGAGAATGGGAAAGCCCGCCGAAGCGGCTGATATGATGAGTGAGATAACCGAAGCATATAACGCTGTAGTTGCTGTGTGCGGGGTGAGTGAATGAAGTTTTATAAAAAAAATAAGTGGATCAATTTTTTTGTTAAAATGCGTGTGAATATCCTCGTACTGGCTGCGCTGATAATAATCGGAACGGTTACATATTCGCTGATGCGGGCGGAGCTGATGAAGAACGCTGCGAATATCGGCAATATGCTTGCACGCAGCTATGCGCTTGAGGCAAATAACACTCTTGCTTCCTACGAAGCATTCCTGGTCTATTTTTTAGACGCCGCAAACGACAGGATCGAGGAGGGACAGCCGGCAGAGCGAATCGACAGCTGGGGTCAGCAGTATTTCCGCAGGCTTAATTCTGTATTGGGCGGTCATGTAATAACTCCGTATATAATATATGGCGGCAAGGTGATATCGTCAGGCAGCCCAAATGTTCCGCAGGGGTATGACGTATCCTCTGCCGAGTGGTACCGCCGTATCGTAGAGGCGGCGGGCGAAGTCGTATATACGGATATATATAACGATGCGGTAACGGGTCAGCCGGTCATAACGCTGGCGCAGGCGTATACAGACTCAAATTTGGTGGTTGCTTTTGATATGCTGCCGGAAAGCTTTAATTTTCAAGTCGGAGAAGCTGTGCACATGTCCGAGCAGTTCTCCATGTTCCTGTGCGACAGCAGCGGCGCGGTAATATATATGGATTCAGCAATAGACGCGCCCGCAGACGGGATCCGGGATTATGCCTACAGGATAGTTGACGAGATCTACAGGGACGGGGAGAGCGCGCATGAGGTGTACGATATGCAGGGGCAGCTCAGGAGTGTGTACAGCAGTGCGCTGCCTAACGGCTGGATTTCCATTATAACCATTCCGCACAGCGTTATCCTCGGAGATCTTAATACGTTTTTGACGGTTTTTCTGGCGGTTTTCCTGCTGTGTCTGCTTGCCATTGCACTAATGATGTACAGGGACTGGAGGCTGAACTCCAAGCAGGAGCGGTCTGATGAGACTGTGCGTGTATTGAGCAATTCGTATTACGCGCTCTACAGTGTCAACCTTGTTACCGAGAGATACGATATGATCAAAGGTTCTGAGTATGTCAGCAGCCGCGCGCCCAAGACGGGTGATTATAATCAGCTGATCAAGGTCATGAGCGAGATTATCGAGCCGGACGCATATGATGATTATATAAAGAGTTTTTCTCTTGACAATATGAGAAAGCTCGTTTCTAAAAGAGTTAAGGATTTCGGCGGTGATTTTCTGAGGCTGTTCGGCAGTGAATACCGCTGGGTGAACATAAGAATGCTTTATGACGAATCATCCGAGCCCGGCGAGGTAGTCCTGTGCTTCCGCGAGGTGGACAGAGAAAAGCAGAAGCAGCTGATGGAAAGGGCGCTGCTTCAGGATTCCTTAGAGCATGCAAGACACAGCGAAAAGACAAAGCATGCCTTTTTTAACAATATGTCTCATGATATGCGCACACCGCTCAATGCGATAATAGGACTGTCCGACTTGGCTGTTCATAGTGTGAGCAATGCCGAAAAGACTGAAAAGTACCTGAAAAAGATTCACAGTTCCAGTGCGCAGCTCCTGGAGCTGGTAAATGACATACTTGATATGTCGCGCCTGGAGCAGGGCAAGGTCATTCTTGACAGTAAACAGTTTAACATAAGAGAGTGCATGGAGGAGTGTGCAGGTTCATTTGCTTATCAAGCGGAGAGGGATAACAAGGACTTCACTGTAACTTTTGATATAAAAGAAGCGTCTGTCATGGGAGACCCGACCCGAATCAGACAGATAATGAACAATCTGCTCTCAAACGCCTTTAAATATACCAGGCCCGGCGACAGTGTAAAGGTCGAGGTGCGGCAGTTTGAATACAACGAGCACGCCAAGTATCAGGTGATAATAGAGGATACGGGTATAGGCATGTCGGAGGAGTTCCTGCCGCAGCTGTTTGAGCCGTACACGCGCGAGACACGCTTCAGTGCGAATAATGCTCCGGGAACAGGCCTCGGAATGTCGATAGTAAAGAGCCTGATAACTCAGATGAGCGGACAAATCAACGTAGAAAGCGAGCTTGGCAAGGGTACCAGGTTCACGCTGTCGCTCCCGCTGACGCCGGTTTACGACGCCGGGCAGGCCGAAAAGACCGTGAGCGTTAAGGAGAGCGGAGATGCGCTGAGGGGCGCAAATATCCTGCTGGCTGAGGACAATGCGATCAATATGGAGATAGCGACGGAGATATTGTCAATGAACGGTATGAATATCGTGCAGGCACATAACGGAGCGGAGGCTGTGGAGATATTCAGCCGGTCGGAGCTTTATGAGTTTGACGCCGTCCTTATGGATATGAAGATGCCGGAGATGGACGGCTGTGAGGCGGCTGAAAAGATTCGTGCGCTGGAGCGTCCGGATGCCGGGACGGTTCCGATAGTTGCAATAACCGCCAATGCCTTTGCGGAGGACGTTGCGGCAACGGCCGCAGCCGGAATGAACGCACATGTATCCAAGCCGATCGACTATAATATATTGTATAAGACCTTAATAAAGCTTATAAGCGGCAGGGCTGACAGCGGCGATTAGAGAACGGACCCGCCCGAGTGCTGATTGCGCTCCTAATGATTTCGGATAACACATAAATTTTTTAAGTTGGCGGTCAACACCTTTGCATGGTATTGTCTGCTATCTTAAAACTTAAGATAGACGCAAACCTACTGATGTTTGGATAACGCTTTGCGCAAAGCGTTATATTCTAAACCAACGTTCAGGACAAACTCAAATTCAGCTAAGTTATCTAACCAAATAACAATTTTGGTTAGTGCAAACATCGGCAGGCGAACGGAGTGAGCACAGAGGTGCGCAGGCGCGGACAGATTTATAACTAAACGAATTATGCAATCTTTAATTTTTGCCTCTCCCTCGCCTCCGCACCTAATGCGTTCGCCTTACGGCTCACCTGCCGCAGCTTGCAGCAATCCCAAAGATTTCGGATTACGTAATAAATTTTCCTGATAATAAGCCCGTCTCAGCCTAATCCCTGCGTCAAAGCAAGCTCCGCTTGTTCGTTTTTGCTCTCTGAGCAAAAAGCTTACCCTCTCCGCTGCTTCTCCTTTCAAACAAAAGTCCGCTGCGCCGGGACTTTTGTTTGGTTAGATAACCCGTCACGTCCTAATTCCTAATCCCTAATCCCTATGTTCCTACGTTGCTACGTTGTTAAAAAAGCCGCGCGTCCGGATTTCGGGCGTGCGGCTTTAAAATCAAATGCGTATTTATCAGCCAAGTTCAGCGAAGTACTTGATTGTTCTTACCATCTGGCTTGTGTATGAGTTCTCATTGTCATACCACGAAACAGTCTGTACCTCGTAGAGGTCATCAGCGATCTTGTTGACCATTGTCTGTGTAGCGTCGAACAATGAGCCCTGAGTGATACCGATAATATCGGAGGATACGAGCAGCTCTTCGGTGTATCCGAACGAATCTGACTGAGCAGCTTTCATTGCAGCGTTGATGCCCTCAACGGTAACGTCGCTGCCCTTAACAACAGATGTAAGGATAGTTGTTGAGCCCGTGGGAACCGGAACACGCTGTGCAGAACCGATAAGCTTGCCGTTGAGTTCGGGGATAACGAGGCCGATAGCCTTTGCTGCGCCTGTGGAGTTGGGAACGATGTTCACGGCGCCGGCGCGTGCACGTCTTAAATCTCCCTTTCTCTGCGGTCCGTCAAGAATCATCTGGTCGCCTGTGTAAGCGTGGATAGTTGACATGATACCCGACTGAATGGGAGCGTAGTCGTTAAGAGCCTTAGCCATGGGAGCCAGGCAGTTTGTCGTACAGGAAGCGGCTGAGATTATCTTGTCATCAGCTTTAAGAGTTTTCTCGTTTACGCCGAAAACGATAGTCGGCAGGTCATTGCCCGCGGGAGCAGAGATAACAACCTTCTTTGCGCCGGCGTTGATATGAGCCTGAGCTTTCTCTTTTGAAGTATAGAAGCCTGTGCATTCAAGAACAACGTCAACGTCCAGCTCTCCCCAGGGGAGCTCGTTTGCGTCTGCCTTTGCATAGATCTCGATCTCTTTTCCGTCTACCGTGATAGAAGATTCACCGGCCGAAACTTTGTCGCACAGAGCGTATCTGCCCTGAGCCGAGTCATACTTTAAAAGATGAGCAAGCATATTGGGGCTTGTCAGATCGTTGATGGCAACAATCTCATAGCCCTCGGCGCCGAACATTTGTCTGAACGCAAGACGTCCGATACGTCCAAAACCGTTAATAGCAACTTTTACTGACATAATAAAAGTACCTCCTAAAAGTATTATAAAGTATTATTATTTTTTAAGTCCCGCTTTGGCGGATCGCGCAGGCGAACGCCCAAACAAGCGCGGCCGAAACGACCCGTTATACAAAT
>DXIJ01000039.1 GCA_019112945.1 Candidatus Monoglobus merdigallinarum
TTTAAAGTTTGACATCAAGGATTGATATATACATTGTATTTAAGTTTAAGCAGCACAGCCGTATGCCTGATTTACAGGCTGTCGGTTGTGCTGCTTTGATGTGAAGCGGTATTTTTTCTAAACAGCAGATATATTAATATTAAAACTGCCGCAAATGAAAGAGCGGTAAAAAATCCAAATTCTGCTGTTGTTAGAAAAAGGCCGATTTGATATATGCACATTGAAACAATATATGCAAATGCTGTTTGGTAGAAAAATGCAAACAATGTCCATTTATTACTGTTCATTTCCCTTGAAATTGCAGCCATGGCTGCAAAACACGGCATGCACAGGAGGTTAAAGACCATGAACGAATATGCCGTAAGCGGAGTAAAATATCCATCCAGCGCATTTGCAGCATAAGCTGCTTCGGGAGCATTAAAGTTCAGCAGTACAGCGAGCGTACTGACAATGTTCTCCTTGGCGACAAGCCCTGTCAAAACCGCGACGGCAGCCTCCCAGCTGCCAAAGCCCAGAGGGATAAATATATACGACACCGCTTTGCCGAGAAATGCCAAAATCCCGTCTGAGTAGCTGTTTACAAACCCGAACCCGGAATTTGTAAATCCGAGATTTGACAGCAGCCATATTACAATCGCAGAGAGCAGTATAACGCTCCCGGCTTTTTTAATAAACGTCTCGGCTCTGTCCCAAGTATTGCGCATAACATTTTTAAATGTTGGCATATGATAGGGCGGCAGTTCCATTATAAATGGAGTGTTATTATCAGAAAAAATCTTTGTTTTCTTTAATATCAGTCCGGAGACCATAATTGCGCATAATCCGATCAAATATGCGCTCGGCGCCGCCCAATAGGCGTTTCCTGCTGCAACGCCGGAGAGCATAGCTATCATAGGCAGCTTTGCGCCGCAGGGAATAAATGTTGTAGTTATGACCGTCATTCTTCTGTCGGAGGAGTTTTCGATAGTTCTTGATGACATTATACCGGGCACGCCGCAGCCGGCCCCGATCATAATAGGTATAAATGATTTGCCGGACAGCCCGAATTTTTTGAATACCCTGTCCATTATAAAAGCGACACGTGCCATATATCCGCAGCCCTCGAGAAATGATAAAAGGAAAAATAAGACCATGATCTGCGGTACAAATCCGAGAACGGATCCAACCCCGGCTATTATTCCGTCAATAATCAGTGAGATCAGCCATTCGCTGGCATTAATGCTTAGAAGCAAGTTTTGTACAATATCCGGGATTCCGGGCACAAATGTATTCAATATCCAAAAGCCGGAGCCGAAAATGCTGTTGTTTACGAAATCGCTTAAATATGTACCGATAGTTGTGACCGAAATAAAATAAACCGCAAACATTATCAGCGCAAAAATCGGGAACGCCAAAAAGCGGTTTGTAAGTATTTTATCTATCTTGTAAGAGGCGTTCTCAGCCGGAGCCGGTTTGTGGATACAGCATTTTTTGATGATTGATGATATAACAGTGTATCTTTCGTTTATAATAATGCTTTCGCTGTCATCGTCAAATATTTTTTCGGCATCTGCAATAGCTTTACTAATATTATGTATCGGGGCAAGATCGATATGCTCATCTATGCGGCTGTCGCGCTCGAAAAGCTTTATAGCGAAAAAGCGTTTTTGTTCGTTTGGGACGGTTTTATCTAACGCTGCCGTTATTTCAAACAGCGAGTTTTCCAGCCGTCCGTTAAAACGCAGCGGCATAGGGCGTGGGCCGTGTTTTGCAAGCCTTACTGCTTTTTCCGCAGCTTCGTCAAGTCCCCAATTTTTGACCGCGGAAATCTCGGTAACAGTAACTCCAAGTTCATTTGACAGCCGTTTTAGGCTTAGGATTTGCCCTTGCTTTTTCAGCACATCTGCCATATTTACCGCAAGGGTCAGAGGAATGCCGAGTTCGAGCAGCTGAGTGGTCAGATACAGGTTCCGCTCTATATTTGTTCCGTCAATAATATTGAGTATAGCGTCCGGCCGCTCCATGACGAGATATTCACGTGCAATAACCTCCTCGGCTGTATACGGCGAGAGGGAGTATATCCCGGGCAGATCCATGATTACAACATCACTGCGGCCCTTAAGCAGACCCTCCTTTTTTTCAACGGTAACACCGGGCCAGTTGCCTACATATTGGTTTGAACCTGTAAGATTATTGAATACCGTTGTTTTACCGCAATTTGGATTTCCTGCAAGCGCAATTTTTACTGTCATTATGTTCACCGCTTAGTACAGAGTCCTTGTCAGACTGTGGCTGAGGCTCTGAATATTCTTTATGATTATTACGGTAGCATATTGAGCAAGCACTGTCAACAGTTTTCATTAGATAAAAACCGGCAATATTGTAGTTTTGTACTGATAATTTTGAGCGTTTTTTACAAATTAAGGAACAAAACGCAAATATTTTCGTCAAACTATTTAGGCGTATTTATTCGTCATTAGATTTTTATTAAAAAAGGCGGAGAATTTATGAGATCGATTAAGGCAAATTACTTAAAAACAGTGCTTGCCGCGCTGCTTATGCTGCTCGCGGTGAGTGTGGCTTCAACAGCCGTGTACGCGGAAAAACCGCTTGCAGATACACTTATATTTGAGCCGGCCGGCGGCGGAAAGTTTATATATTGTAACAATACCGAAGGGATTTTCAGAGACTCGCTGGCAGATTCTTCAAACCCAAATCCGCGTTATTTAATGTCAAATCAAAATTTGACTCCTGACAGGTATTATATATACCTCACGCATATCAATTACACATATGGCTATGATAGCGCCGGCCGACCTTCGGGGTTGGGGTTTGATGTCGAGCTTGATTTGGAGATAACCGCAAAGGAGGATTCGACGCTTAAAATCTACCGCGCCGCCTTTCAGACGCCTAAGGTTCAGCGGTATCTGGACGAGAACAACGACAAGCAGTTTGTTTTCCATACCTGGGGTGCTGAAGATGCTGTTGCGACAATGCTTGATCATGATATTTACCGTCTGAATTCCGATGTCGTATATAAAAACAAAGGGTACACCGAAAAGACAATAAACATAAAAAAGGGTCAGACCGTTTGGCTGAGTGAATTTGTAGAAGATTACGCTCCGTGCGGTATGGTCTTGCCGGTATTCATGACAGCTGACACCGAGCTGATCAGCGGAATGGTGGATATGAATGTTGCAGTCTTTAAGTCAAAAGACGGAAATGTGGGAAACAGGTCGGATTTTGAC
>DXIJ01000005.1 GCA_019112945.1 Candidatus Monoglobus merdigallinarum
CTTGCTTTACTGTTTCTACCTCAATTACATAATATCAGAATGTTACTAATTTGTCAATACTTTAATTTAAAAATACTGCCGGAAATTTCACTGCGGAATTTCAGCTATTCCACACATTCAATCCGAATAACACACAAAAAAGCAATCTCAGCTGCGCCGGGACTTTGATGTATTTTTTGCATAAAAAAGATAACCCCGGTTTAGCCATGTTGGGGTTATCTTAAAACACCTATATTGGCATAACCGTTTAAAGGTTTGCCTTTTCTATACTTATTATACCTCAGTTTTTGCTAAATGTCAACCGCTTTTCAATTCTTGCATATATTCATAAATTAAATGGTGTTATATGCTGTCGCAGTTTGCAGCACGCCCTAATTTTTAAGGTGTGCTGCAAGCGGCGGCAGGTGAGCCCTTGGGCGAACATGTTAGGCGCGCAGGCGCGGACGGGTTTATAACTAAACGGATTATATAATTTTTATTTACTGCCTCTGCCGCGCCTGCGCACCTCTGCGCTCACTGCGTTCGCCTACCGTAGTTTGCAGTACGCCTTAGTTTTAAGGCGTAGAAAAAACTTTGCCGAGAATATGCCCGTCATGTCCTAATCCCTACTCGCTAATCTCTAATCTCTACGTTGGCTGCGCACCTATCGTGCTTGCTGTCGCAAGCCTGCCGATGTTTGCAGTAATCCCAAAACTTCGGATTACGTATAAACTTTAGCCGATAACAAACCCACCACGTCCTAATCCCTATTTACTAATCTCTAATCCCTACGTTGCCTTATATCTACGTTTATATCCCGTTAAGATACAGCTCAAGCTCTCTTTGCAGCTCGGGGCTCCCCATGATAAACGTGAATATGAGTATAATTATCACAACAAAAATTATTGTAAGTATCAAGTTGACAGCGACCATGATCAGAGATGCAATAGCCCAGTTTTTGGAGCTTTCCTCGAATTTATCCGAGCACGCCCAAACGATATACATGATGAGCGTCACGATTCCGCCTACAATTGGTATCCACGGCAAAAGCATTCTGCCTATCCAGCCTATAACCGAGACAGGCTGCTTTAAGGGCATACCGCCGAATACGGCCGGTCCGGGCGGCGGAGTATTCATGCCCCGGCTTCCTCCTCCGCTGTTTTGACGCCCGGGCTCCGCAACGGGCGCTTGACCGCACACGGCACATCTTCCGTTTACAATGTCGCTTCCGCAGTTTGCACACTTCATAATAATCCCTCCCTAAGCAGCTTAAATCAAATCCTTGATATCGATATTCTCGCCCGTCAGCGCAACAACAGCTCCCTGAGCGGCCTCCGGCGCTTCGGGGTGCGCTATCAGCCACTTGTTGCGCGCAAACAATCTTTCGTCCTCACTGCATGTTATTTCGATATCCGGCTTATCCTCGTTTGTTCCCTTAGGCAGCACGATAACAACTCTGAACGGCTGACCGAGCTTTGCGCTGCACGGCGCATAGTGAAGCGTTGTGGCATACAGCTCCACCCCCGTACCCTTAGGACAGAGGAACGCCTCAATCTTTGCGGTATCATACTCGCCCTTTGCAGCGTCCTGCTGACTTCCAAGAAGCAGTACAACGTCATCGTCCGCTATATCGATCTCACTGTCTCTGTGATATTCAAGACAGTTCAGCTTTGTGTTCGTTCCGTTGCAGTAGCCTATCTGTACCGGCATTCCTCCGTATACGTTATCGCTGAGCAGCTGCTTTACCGGCAGGGCTTCAAGCTCCGGGCAGGATGGGACATATATCACGCTGTCGGGCGCCGGAGAGCTTGCACGCAGCGTCTCAAGCAGCCCGCTCCAATCGATACCCTCAACAACGCGGCCGTATTTCGCAAATGCTTCATCTGTAATTGGTTTAATTGTCAAACTCATTTTTCATTCCTCCAAAAAAATTTTTACATTTTGTATAAATTAAGTATATTAAATTTTTTATAAATTGTCAATCATGTTTTTGTTTAAAAGCGAAAAACGCCGCGCAAACAAAAAACAGAGAGCGGACAAATTGCCGCTCTCCGATATTATTCTGCGTCAAGATCCAGCGTATCCGAGCCGTCGGAGCTTTGAGCTCCAAAACTCGTATACACATCGATATCATTATACTGAGGCATTCCGGTTCCTGCGGGAACAAGTTTACCTATTATGACGTTCTCTTTAAGTCCGACCAGCGGGTCTGTCTTTCCTTTTATCGCCGCATCTGTGAGTACTCGTGTCGTCTCCTGGAACGACGCTGCGGAAAGGAACGATTCTGTAGCCAGCGCCGCTTTGGTTATACCCATGAGCTGCACCGAATACTCCGCCGGTGTGCCGCCGTTTTCGGCTGTATCCATGTTGATCTTCTCGAGGTCGTACACATTGACCAGCGATCCTGTGAGCAATCCGGTATCTCCCGGATCCTCGATCTTGACCTTGTGCATCATCTGTCTTACTATGACCTCAATATGCTTGTCGTTGATATCAACACCCTGCAGACGGTAAACACGCTGTACCTCCTGGATAAAGTAGTTCTGGACAGCGGTCTCGCCTTTGATAGCCATAACGTCATGCGGATTGAGCGAACCCTCGGTTATCGGGTCTCCGGCCTCGATGACGTCGCCCTCGCGCACCTTTATTCTTGAACCGAACGGGATAAGGTATGTGAAAGCCTCGCCCGTCTCGGTATTCGTCACACTGATCTCACGCTTCTGATTTGATTCTTCTATATGAACCAGGCCTCCGCCCTCGGTGACAATAGCGACGCCCTTAGGCTTACGTGCCTCAAACAGCTCCTCGACACGCGGCAGACCCTGCGTGATATCATCGCCCTGCGCAACGCCGCCGGCGTGGAATGTTCTCATTGTCAGCTGCGTACCGGGCTCGCCGATGGACTGAGCGGCTATGATACCGACAGCCTCGCCGATATCGACCGGGCGGCTTGTCGCCAGGTTCATACCGTAGCACTTGGAGCACACGCCTACCTTGCTTCTGCACTTAACAACCGAGCGTATCTTGACCTCCTTGATACCCTCTCTGATAATCAGATCCGCCTTGTCGTGCGTGATCATTTCTCCGTCAAACGCAATTACATCTCCGGTGCGCGGCGAAACCAAATCGCCGATTATCGTTCTGCCCTCAAGCCTGTCGCGCAGCGGCTCAATAACCTCGTTGCCGTCCATAATATCGGAAACGATAATACCATCGTCTGTACCGCAGTCGTCCTCGCGGACTATAACGTCCTGGGAGACGTCGACAAGCCTTCTTGTCAGATATCCCGAGTCCGCCGTTCTGAGCGCCGTATCGGTAAGACCCTTTCTTGCGCCGTGCGTTGAGATGAAGTACTCAAGCACGTTAAGACCCTCACGGAAGTTAGCGCGGATAGGTATCTCGATGGTCCGTCCGGAGGTATCTGCCATCAGTCCGCGCATTGCCGCCAGCTGACGTATCTGGTTGACGCTTCCGCGGGCGCCTGAGTTAGCCATCATATATATGGGGTTGAGCTGCTTTAAGTTATCCATAAGTGCGTTTGTGACCTTGTCTGAGGTCGAGTTCCATATATCGATAACTTTCTGATATCTCTCCTCGTCTGTCAGCAGGCCTCTTCTGAAGCTTCTTACGACCTTGTCAATCTCGTCCTCTGCTTCCTTAAGATATACGGCCTTTTCTTTCGGGATCTCCATATCGGAAACGCCGACGGTTATAGCTCCTATAGTTGAGTATTTATAGCCCATAGCCTTTACATCGTCAAGCAAAGTTGCGGTCTCGGTTATGCCGTGGACTTTGATATTTGCGTTGATAATCTTTCCGAGCAGCTTTTTGTCAACGCCGGGCTCAACATTATCGTTTATATTTTCTTTTGAAGCGGGCTTCTTTAAGACCTCGTCGCCTATCTCAAGGTCGAGGATCTTATCCGGGTCTGTTCTGTCAACAAAGCCGAGGTCCTGCGGTATTTTCTCGTTGAATATGATACGTCCGACCGTAGCGTCGATGATACGCTCGACCTTAAGGCCGTCTATCACCTTGCTGACGCGCACTTTTATCGGCGCATGGAGCCCTACCGCCTTGTTGACGTATGCCAGTTTAGCCTCGGTCGGTGAGCTGAACACCTTATAAACCTTTCGTCCGTCTTCCTCGTGCGGCGAACCTATCTCGCTGTCGTCCTTGAGCGTCAGGTAGTAGGAGCCGAGAACCATATCCTGTGTCGGGACTGTTACCGGTTTTCCGTCCTGAGGCTTTATAAGGTTGTTGGCAGAAAGCATGAGGTATCTCGCCTCTGCCTGAGCCTCTGCCGACAGCGGGAGATGAACCGCCATCTGGTCGCCGTCAAAGTCCGCATTAAACGCGGTACAAACCAGCGGGTGCAGCTTCAGCGCCTTGCCCTCGACCAGCACGGGCTCAAATGCCTCTATACCAAGTCTGTGAAGCGTAGGCGCACGGTTGAGCAGTACCGGGTGCTCTGAGATAACGTCCTCAAGCACGTCCCAGACCTCCTCGCGCACACGCTCTACCATTCTCTTGGCAGACTTGATATTGTGCGCCAGGCCGTCCTGCACCAGTTTTTTCATAACAAACGGCTTAAACAGCTCAAGAGCCATTTTCTTGGGCAGTCCGCATTGATATATTTTAAGCTCGGGGCCGACGACTATAACCGAACGTCCCGAATAATCGACACGCTTGCCCAGCAGGTTCTGACGGAAGCGTCCCTGCTTGCCTTTGAGCATATCCGACAGGGATTTGAGCGGCCTGTTTCCGGGTCCCGTTACCGGTCTGCCGCGCCGTCCGTTGTCTATAAGCGCATCGACAGCTTCCTGAAGCATACGCTTCTCGTTTCTGACAATGATATCGGGTGCGCCCAAGTCAAGCAGGCGCTTTAATCTATTGTTTCTATTGATAACGCGCCTGTAGAGGTCATTTAAGTCACTGGTTGCAAACCTGCCGCCGTCAAGCTGCACCATAGGTCTGATCTCGGGCGGGATGACGGGTATGACCGTCATTATCATCCATTCCGGCTTGTTGCCCGAATGGCGGAAGGCTTCGACCACCTCGAGACGTCTGACCGTCCTTATCTTCTTCTGACCCTTTGCTCCGTCAAGGTCGCTCTTCAGCTCATCATAGAGCTCATCTAAATCGATATCCCTGAGCATTTCAAGAATCGACTCCGCACCCATGCCCGCACGGAACATATCGCCGTACTTTTCGCGGTTCTCTGTATATTCCTTTTCGGACAGTATCTGGTTCTTCATAAGCCCCGTGTTGCCCGGGTCTATAACAATATAAGCCGCGAAGTATAAAACCTTTTCAAGGGCTCTCGGGGATATATCAAGTATCAGACCCATACGCGACGGGATCCCCTTAAAATACCAAATATGCGAAACAGGTACGGCAAGCTCAATATGACCCATTCTCTCACGCCTTACCTTGCTTCTCGTAACTTCAACGCCGCAGCGGTCGCACACTACGCCCTTATAGCGAACGCGCTTATACTTACCGCAGTGGCACTCCCAGTCCTTTTGCGGTCCGAAAATCCTTTCGCAAAACAGTCCGTCCTTTTCAGGCTTCAAGGTTCTGTAATTAATGGTCTCCGGCTTCTTGACCTCGCCTCTTGACCATTCTCTGATTTTTTCAGGCGAAGCAAGTCCTATCTGGATTGCCTCAAAATTTTGATATTCGCCCATAAACGACCACGCCTTTCTACTCACTTTTAATGCCGCCGTCTGCCGTGAGTTTAACAAACCGGCTCTTACATAACAAAATCAATACTCACCGCTGCGGGATCAATACTCTTCGTCGTCAAAATCAAAGGTCTCCGATGCTTTTAGCTCTTCAAACGACTGCAGCTCCTCCGCTCTCTCGTCAAAGATATCGGAGCTTTGCGTATGCGGAGACTCCAGTATCTGCGTCACCTCATCTATGATATCGTCCTCTGTGCTCTCTTCGTCCTCTTCTTCAATATCTTCATCATCGCTCCGGCTTGATTCGGAGGCAATAACATCATCATCCTCAAAGCCGGCAATGTTGACCGGCAGCTCCTCAACGTCGTCATCATCAATGGTTTCTTTCAAAATAATCTCGTTTCCGTCGCCGTCTAAGACTTTTATGTCAAGCGCAAGGCTCTGCAGCTCCTTGATAAGCACCTTAAACGATTCCGGAACACCGGGCTCGGGTACGTTTTCGCCCTTAACTATCGCCTCGTAGGTCTTGACACGTCCGACAACGTCATCGGACTTGACCGTCAGTATCTCCTGAAGAGTGTAGGCAGCTCCGTATGCCTCAAGAGCCCAGACCTCCATTTCTCCGAAACGCTGACCGCCGAACTGCGCCTTACCGCCGAGAGGCTGCTGGGTGACAAGCGAATACGGGCCTGTGGAACGCGCATGTATCTTGTCATCAACAAGATGGGCGAGCTTGAGCATGTGCATGTATCCGACCGTAACTCTGTTGTCAAACGGCTCGCCCGTTCTGCCGTCATACAGTACGCTCTTACCGTCCTCGTTGTATCCGGCCATCTTCAGCGCTTCCATTATATCGTCCTCGGTCGCGCCGTCAAATACAGGGGTCGCCACCTTCCAGCCGAGAGCCTTTGCGGCATAGCCCAGGTGCACCTCAAGAACCTGTCCGATATTCATACGCGATGGAACGCCGAGGGGGTTCAGCACTATCTGCAGCGGTGTACCGTCCGGGAGGAACGGCATATCCTCAACCGGAAGTATACGTGACACAACGCCCTTGTTACCGTGGCGTCCCGCCATCTTATCGCCGACAGATATCTTTCTCTTCTGTGCTATATAGCAGCGCACAACCTGATTAACTCCCGGCGGGAGCTCATCACCGTTCGCACGCGTAAACACCTTTACGTCAACGATTATACCATACTCACCATGCGGCACCCTCAGGGACGTATCCCTGACCTCGCGCGCTTTTTCACCAAAGATAGCGCGCAGCAGTCTCTCCTCCGCCGTGAGCTCGGTCTCGCCCTTGGGCGTGACCTTTCCGACCAGTATATCTCCGCTTTCGACCTCGGCGCCGACTCTGATTATTCCTCTCTCGTCAAGGTCTTTGAGCGCATCCTCGCCGATGTTCGGTATATCTCTCGTTATCTCCTCGGGGCCGAGCTTGGTATCTCTCGCATCGACCTCGTATTCCTCTATATGGATAGAGGTAAAGACATCATCCTTAACAAGCTCCTCGCTGATCAGGATAGCGTCCTCGTAGTTATAGCCCTCCCAGGTCATAAAGGCCATGCGGATATTTCTTCCGAGACCGATCTCTCCGTTCTTTGTCGAGGGGCCGTCGGCAATAATCTGATCCTGCTTGACCCTCTGTCCCTTTGAGACGATAGGCTTCTGGTTTATGCACATTCCCTGGTTGGAGCGCGTGAACTTTATCAGCTTGTAGCTGTCAACGTCTCCGTCATCGGTTTTTATCTTGATATTGGTAGACGAAACATATGAAACAACACCGGGTCTTTTTGCAAGTATACACACACCCGAATCCTTGGCGGCCTTATACTCCATACCGGTACCGATTATCGGAGATTCCGGAACGAGCAGCGGAACCGCCTGACGCTGCATGTTAGAGCCCATCAGAGCGCGGTTGGCGTCATCGTTTTCAAGGAACGGTATCATAGCTGTAGCTATACTCGTTACCTGTCTCGGGGAAACGTCCATATAATCCACGCGGCTCGGCGGGATCTCGACAAATTCGTCCTTATATCTTGTAACTATCTTTCTGTTGACAAACGAACCGTCCTCGTTTAAGGGCTCGTTTGCCTGAGCAACATAAAAGCCCTCCTCATAGTCCGCAGTCATATATGTTACCTCATCGGTAACTATCATTTTTTCGCGGTCAACACGTCTGTACGGCGTCTCGATAAAGCCGTACTCATTAACCCGCGCAAAGCCGCTGAGCGAATTGATAAGACCGATGTTCGGTCCCTCAGGCGTCTCTATCGGGCACATACGTCCGTAGTGCGAATGGTGAACGTCACGCACCTCATAACCGGCTCTCTCTCTCGAAAGTCCGCCGGGGCCGAGCGCCGAAAGCCTCCTCTTGTGCGTGAGCTCTCCGAGCGGGTTTATCTGATCCATAAACTGCGACAGCTGTGATGAACCGAAGAACTCTTTAATAGCAGACGTAACGGGCCTGATGTTTATAAGCGACTGCGGAGTTATCGAATCAAGGTCAGAGGTCGTCATTCTCTCGCGTACAACTCTTTCCATTCTCGAAAGTCCGATCCTGAACTGATTCTGGAGCAGTTCGCCCACGCTTCTTATTCTTCTGTTGCCCAGGTGGTCGATATCGTCAACACTGCCAACGCCGTGAGCCAAATTTCCGATATACGAAACCGAAGCCACAATGTCGTCAATAAGCACGTGTTTCGGCTGGAGCTCATCGCGCCTGTCGGTGAGCGCATTTTTAAAGTCCTCGGAATTTACATCGCCGTACTGCTCTAAAATCTCATCAAGAACGCTGCGCCTTACCCTTTCCGTAATGCCGCACTCTCTCGGGCTGTAGGCAATCTCCTGCCCTGTCTTGTTCAGGATATATTCCGGTATATCCACCATATGGTTTGAAATAACCTTTGTCCTTGCGCCGTCACAGTCGAGGACTACCTCGTTGACAGCATGGATCTCAAGCTCATGCGCAAGCTCCTTGGTTATGGTCTGTCCCTGCTCGCAGAGTATCTCTCCCGTTACCGGACTGATAATATTTTCAGCTGCGGCAAACCCGGTCACCCTGTCCGAAAGCCTCAGCTTTTTATTGTACTTATATCTTCCGACCTTTGCCATATCATATCTCTTGGGATCGAAAAACGTGCTGGAGATAAGCGACTGCGCGCTCTCCACCGTAGGCGGCTCGCCCGGGCGCAGCCTCCTGTAGACCTCAAGCAAGCCGTCCTCATGAGACTTTGTGGTGTCCTTTTCCATTGTAGCTATAAGGCGCTCGTCTTCACCGAACAAATCAATGATCTCCGCGTCCGTACCAAAGCCCAGCGCACGGATAAGAACCGTGATAGGGATCTTTCGCGTGCGGTCTATCCTGACATAGCAGATATCATTGCTGTCGGTCTCGTATTCAAGCCATGCGCCGCGGTTCGGTATGACCTGAGACGAAAACAGCTTTTTCCCCAGCTTGTCATAGTCCTGAGAGTAATATACGCTTGGCGCGCGAACAAGCTGAGAAACGATAACACGCTCAGCTCCGTTTATTATAAAGGTTCCCGACGGCGTCATAAGCGGGAAATCGCCCATAAAGATCTCCTGCTCCTTGACCTCGCCCGTCTCCTTGTTTATCAAACGTACCTTTACCCTGAGAGGCGCCGCATAAGTAGCATCTCTTTCCTTGCATTCTTCAATATCGTATTTCGGCTTTGTCTCTAATCTGTAATCAATGAACTCCAATATAAGATTACCTGTGTAATCCGTAATCGGGGAGACGTCATGAAAGACCTCCTTGAGACCTTCATCCAAAAACCATTGATATGAGTTGGTCTGTATCTCAATAAGGTTAGGCATCTCTAAAACCTCATTGATTTTACCATAGCTCATTCTCGTGTTTTCGCCAAGTTTTACAGGATGTACCATAAAACCGATCACCTCTCGTAAAAAATATTTAAAATAACAAAATTACAAAAAATGCAATTTCTAATTATTACCAAATCTTAAACCGGGATCTGTGAGCGGCTCCGCATCATCTTAAAAAATAACGCCAAAACCCCCGACAAACTGTGGTTTTTGACGATTTCAAGGCGGCTCCCGGGCCACACAAATCCTTAAAAAAAAGCACAGTCCCTCACTATATACAGACATACATTTTATCACAATTTATTTCCTGTGTCAATACAAAAAACAGGAATTTTTTATATTTCTTATGAAAAATACAGCCGTCCGAAAAAACGGCGCAGGACTTTAACCGGCAAGGATTTACAAGAGCAAAAAAATGTGATATTATATACAGGCAAACAATTGCAGATCACGGAGGCCTTTTATGAGAAAGTATATCATCACGGTTATTTCAATAATACTGACGCTCTGTGCGTTTTCGGCAACGGGCGCGGCGGAGAGCTCTCTGCCCGCATTCCCCGGCGCGGAGGGCGGCGGAAAATACACAGAGGGCGCAAGAGCAGGCGGCGCGGCCAGCGTCTATCATGTCACCAATCTAAACGCAAGCGGCGAGGGCTCCTTTGCGGATGCGGTATCGGAGCCAAACCGCATAATCGTGTTTGACGTGGGCGGAGTTATCGATATGAAGGGCGATTCGCTCAGAATATCCGCCGACAATCTGACGATACTCGGCCAGACCGCGCCCGGGGACGGGATCACGATAACGGGCGGAGACCTTTTGCTTAACAATCAGGTCGAGCAGATAATTTTAAGATATATCCGCGTGAGGCCGACGGACAAATACGGCGGCGAGCCCGACGGCATAGGCGGCAGATGGAACAACCATATAATCATCGACCACTGCAGCACAAGCTGGGGCGTTGACGAGCTGCTGACGCTTTATGCGGGCTCAAGCGAAGACAGGACGCAGGGCGCAAACCTCACCGTTCAGAACACTATCGCCTCGGAAAGCCTTAAGATGTCCAACCACTTCAAGGGCTCTCACGGCTACGGCGCGATATGGGGAGCCACAAATTCCACCTGGCGCCTCAATCTGCTTGCTCATCACGACAGCAGAAGTCCGCGCCTTGACCGCGAGCTTCAAAAGACGGATATCAGAAACAATTGTTTCTACAACTGGGGGCTTAACAATTCCGCATACGGAGGCGAAGCATACTCCTACAATAACCAAACCCAAAACGGAACATATGTAAACTGGGTGAACAACTACTATAAATACGGCCCCGGAACAAGCGCAAACAAGCGCAGCCGTATCTTTCAGTTCTCCGCTCCAAACGGCGGTGAATCTCAGTTTTATGTAAACGGCAACTATGTGTACGGGTACGAGAGCGTGACGAATGACAACACTCTGGGGCTTGTTGACCCGGGGTATGTGACGCTTCTCGGCAGCGAGATTGATATGGGCGAGTATGCACTCCCGCACATGACCGCGGAGGAGGCATACGCGGAAGTACTCAAAAACGCGGGCGCAACGCTCCCGAGGCGCGACGCTATAGATGCAAGGATAATCGCGGATGTTAAAAATCAGACAGGCCGCATTATCAATAGTGCGGACGAAGTCGGCGGAGTGATAAATTCCGAGACCGTGACAAGGGTGTTTGAGATACCCTCTGATTGGAAAGAGGAACACGGCATGGGAAGCGCAAAAGAGACCGATATAGTAAACAGCGGCGAGTTTAAAGGCTATACCTGGATAGAAGCGTATGTGAACGACCTGACAGAAGCACAGCCGGACCCGGCAAATCCATCAGTCATCGTCACATACCCGGCTATTCAGGCATTAAGCGACACCATAGACGGCGAGACGGTCACAAACGAAAACTGGCTCGTGCTGAGCGAGGGCGAGAGCTTTAACTACAAGGCCGCCGTCAAAGCCCAAAGCGGGACAGAGCTTTCAAGAATCAAAATTTACGACGGCAGCGAGCTTATAGATACTATTAACGGCCTGAGCGGCGAGAGCTATACCCTAAACCGCGAGGTAACACTCAATCCGGGCACGCACTATATGACGCTGAGGGTCTATAACGACAGAGGCGAGGCGACCCAAAGCCCGACCTCTATAGTATATGTCAAAGGGGAGCAGGAGAGCACGGCAGGATTTTCACATGCTCAAATCGGCAGCACGCCGTTCGGCGAAAAAGGCGGCTCGTGGTACGGCAGCGGAACATATCATATCTTCGGCAGCGGCAAGATCACCTCTACCACCAATACATCCGACAACTCCTCGGGCAGCACCCAAGACAGCTGTGACTTTATGTATTGCCGCGTTTCGGGCGATTTTGACATCACGGTAGAGGTCGAGCAGGTTCCCAAGAACGAGAACGGGGCCGTCTGCGGGATAATGATGAGGGAGAGTCTGGATTCCGGTTCAAGAATGGCTTTTCTTGCGGACGGCTGGCTGAAATACGGCGAAAATGTAAAAGTCATAAGCAGAACCGAAACCGACAGGCGCGGAAGAGTGAAATATTTTGAAGACGGCAGGGGCAATTCAATCGACAACAGCAGCGACTACGACACAAGCAAGGACGAATACAAACTGCCCAAATACCTGAGAATGCAGAGGACGGGCGACACTCTGACATTTTCGGTCTCAAACAGCGGCGCTGACTTTTCAGACAACGCAAGGCAGCCGCTCAGCATAAACTTTTCGGGGCTCAGTGACACGGTATACTTAGGGCTTGCCGCGGATTCATGCGAGGGTACGCCAATGAAAGATTTTATGTCCGAAGCAGTGTTCAGCAGCCTGAGCATAACCGGCACGGCCGCCCCCGAGCCAATACCGACTGCTACGCCAACGCCAACGCCTACAGCAACACCAACCGCAACGCCTACAGCAACACCAACGCCCACAGCTACACCAACGCCAACACCGACTGCAACGCCAACGCCTACAGCAACGCCAACGCCAACACCTACCGCAACACCAACACCCACGCCTACGCTAACAGCAACACCGACCGCTACACCAACGCCAACACCGACTGCAACACCGACTTTGGCACCTACGCCTACGCCTACATTAAGACCCGGGGTATATTATGACAAAGCCCCGGCGACTGATGGAAGCGCGGTTACAGCAACGGCGGTCAACAACAGCTCCGGCCGTGCAGCAGTGATAATATGCGTATACGAGCAAGACACCGAGATACTCAGCGAGATATTTATTGAGCCTATTGAGCCGGGTGAAGTGAAGCATATCGAAAAGGATATCGGCAATACCGGCAAGCCTGTAAAGGTCATGCTATGGGATGAGAATATGTCTCCCGTGTGTACGCCGTCAGTTTTCGGCGCTGCGCAGGAGGCATAGCAGTCCGGAGGCGTATGCAGAGGTTTTAGGATGAATTTGTTGACTGCGCCGCAGGTTTGTGTTATACTGGCTTAAGAATACAAATGCTAAGGTAGAATACTATGAATGTGAAAGACCAAATAGCCGATATTTTTCTGGAGCTCGTCAGAAAAAAGAGCGTAGATAAGATAACGGTCAGAGATATCGTTGAAAAATGCGGGATCACAAGGCAGTCCTTTTATTATCATTTCAGTGATATTTTTAATCTTATCGAGTGGATCATGCAGCGGGAATGCAGCAGACTGCTGGCGGACGTTTCCGGTGATGACACTCCTGAGCAGTGCGCAAAAAAGCTGCTTAAAAGCACGTATGAAAACCGCGGGCTGATAAAACGCCTGACCAACACAAAAGAGCTTGAAACGGTCGAGAAGATAATCATAAACACTGTCAGAGCGTTTTTAATAAAAATTGCCGACCCGTATAAGACCTCAAACGTATCCGCCGCGGAGCTCGATATGACACTTGATTTTTATTCGTTTGCGGTCGCAGGCTTCATTATGGGGCTGCACGGGCGCAATGATACGGATGTGGAGCGCGCCTCCGCTCAGCTGCTGAAATTGCTCAGAGGACAGGTGCAGCTCACAGATGCTTAACAGCGTTTTTACACTTTTTGTGTTTTGTAAAGTACAGAAACGGGATTTTGTCAGTTCCGTTTCTTATTTTTTGTGCTATAATCATAATAACTAAGATGGGCCGCTTTTCTTGATACGCCGGCACTGCACCCATTATCTGACAAAACCCATCGGGAGGCGCAAACATGTACGAGGGAATATTAGCCGCAAAACTCTGTGAGCTCAGCTCAAGCTGCGCACAGCTTAAAGACCGCACAGACGTCTGCCGCAACGAGGACGCGGACGGGCTCAAAGCGTCCATACGGCAGATAAGCGAAGAATGCGCCGAAAGCGAAGCAGCCCTTAAAAACGGTGCACTAAACGGAAAGAATCCCGGTGCGGCCGCACTTTCGGAATTGTATCTTGAGTTTTCGGAAAGGCTCGCGGAAACCGTTAAGAACATATCCGGCAAGGCGCTGTTTGACGAGCTCTCACCGTCGGAGGACGATGCGGAAAGAGCAATGCTGTTTGCCGAATACGCCATTGACTTTGCGGTATATGCCGCGCGCCAGGCAACGCTTGCCGCAATGACGGCGGTATATAAGGAGAAGCGTCTCAGCAGCGCGGAGGACGGCCGCGGTAAACTTTAATACAAGAACCGGGAGGAATCTTTATGAATGAAGTAAAATCACCGAAAAAACCTCTTATCTACTACTATGCGATAGCGCTGATAATACTTATGCTTTTGAACATCTTTGTCATGCCGCAGCTGATGAAGCCGCACGTGAGCGAAGTCGATTACGGAACGTTCATAAGCATGACCGAGAGCAGCGATATCGGCTACGTACAGGTACAGGACAATCAGATAATATTTACCGACAAAAACGAGGAAAACATATACAAGACCGGAGTAATGGACGACCCCGGACTGACCGAGAGGCTGTATAATTCGGGCGCGAAGTTTTCGCAGGAGATAGTGCAGGAGGCGTCCCCGATCGCAGCGCTGTTCTTCTCCTGGATCCTGCCGACGCTGATATTTATCGGCATAGGCCAGCTTATCTCACGCCGCATTACAAACAAAATGGGCGGTTCAAATTCCATGATGTTCGGAATGGGCAAGAGCAAGGCAAAGATATATGTAAGGTCTACGTCTGGCATTAAGTTTTCCGACGTTGCGGGAGAAGACGAGGCAAAGGAAAACTTAAGCGAGATAGTGGATTATCTGCACAATCCCGAAAAATACAGCTCCATAGGCGCTTCAATGCCAAAGGGCATACTGCTTGTCGGGCCTCCCGGAACAGGCAAAACAATGCTCGCAAAAGCTGTTGCCGGCGAATCCAACGTTCCGTTCTTCTCCATCTCGGGCTCCGAGTTTGTGGAGATGTTTGTCGGAATGGGCGCGTCAAAGGTGCGCGACCTGTTCAGCCAGGCAAAAGAGAAAGCCCCCTGCATAGTGTTCATTGACGAGATCGACGCTATAGGCAAAAAGCGTGACGGACAGCCGGGCGGAAACGATGAGCGTGAGCAGACACTCAACCAGCTGCTGACCGAGATGGACGGCTTTGAAGAAAACACGGGCGTTATCATTCTCGCGGCCACAAACCGTCCGGAATCGCTCGATCCCGCGCTGCTGCGTCCCGGACGCTTTGACAGGCGTGTCCCCGTTGAGCTGCCGGACCTTAAAGGACGTGCGGAAATATTAAAGGTTCACGCCCGCAAAATAAAGACCGATCCAAACATCGATTACAGCACTATCGCCCGCATGGCGTCCGGTGCGTCGGGCGCAGAGCTTGCAAACATCGTCAACGAAGCCGCGCTCCGTGCGGTGCGCAGCGGCAGGAACTCGGTCACTCAGGCCGATATGGAAGAAAGTATCGAGGTCGTGATAGCGGGATATCAAAAAAAGAACGCTATCCTTTCGGACAGGGAAAAACGCATTGTCGCATACCACGAAACCGGCCATGCTCTTGCGGCCGCGCTGCAGACACATTCCGCACCGGTGCAGAAGATAACGATAATACCCCGCACCTCGGGCGCACTCGGATACACTATGCAGATTGATGAGGGAAACCATTATCTTATGTCTAAGGAAGAGCTTGAGAATAAGATAGCGACATACACGGCAGGCAGAGCTGCTGAGGAGGTCGTGTTCGGCTCGGTCACTACGGGCGCGTCAAACGATATTGAGCAGGCGACAAAACTTGCGCGCGCTATGATCGCAAGATACGGCATGAGCGAAGATTTTGACATGGTCGCCATGGAAAGCGTTACAAATCAATATCTCGGCGGTGATAACTCGCTTGCGTGCTCACCGGAAACACAGGCCAAAATCGACGCAGCGGTTGTGGATATTGTCAAAACCCAGCACCAAAAAGCACGGAAGCTGCTCGAAGCAAACAGAGAAAAACTTGACGCTCTCACTCTTTATCTGTACGAAAAGGAAACTATCACAGGCGATGAGTTTATGCAAATTCTAAACAAAGAATAAGGATGTTTTATTATGAATATACTTTTTGCCGTAAACACAAAAGTAAAACAGCAGCTCATAAACTGCATCTATTCAATAGTGAGATTTAACAACAGATATGATATATATATCCTGCACTCCGATTTCGGCGCAGAGGATATAAGAGAGATCAAAGACCGCTTCCCAAAAGACGTATCCATCACCTTTATATACGTCTCCCCGGAGCTTACACGCGGCTTCCCCGTGAGCAGGCGGTATCCTAAAGAGATATACTACAGGCTGTTTGCGGCGCAGGTGCTCCCGGGCGATTTGGACAGGATACTGTATCTTGATGCAGATACTGTAGTTATAAACCCTCTCGACGAACTGTACGGAGCCGAATTTGACGGCGCGTATTATATCGGCTGCACCCATATACGAAAAGCGCTGACAAAGGCAAATCAAAAACGGCTCGGCGTAAAAGGCGGCGGCGTATACATCAACACAGGCGTAATGCTTATCAATCTAAAAAAGCTCAGAGAGGAGCAGTCTCTGACCGAAATACGTGAATTTGCGGAAAAAAACGCCTCGCGGCTGCTCCTGCCCGACCAGGATATCATAGCGGCGCTTTACGGCCGCAATATCAAGACGTCCGACAGTATGCGCTACAACCTGACCGAAAGGGCGCTCATGCTCCACAATGCCGGCGCCCGCCGCGAAAAACGGGATATTGAATGGGTGAGGCAAAATACCGTGATAATCCATTATATAGGCAAAAGCAAGCCTTGGGAAAACGGCTGCAGCGGGACACTCGGAGTATTTTATGACGAGCTTAAAGCAAGCGTCAACTCATAGCCGCAGAGAAAAACTCAGTACGTATAAACCGTGAAAAGTTTAACGCCCCATGTATAGCACAGGCAAATTAAGGCAATGCTATAAAGCAACTCAAAAAAACACAGGGGGGCTTAAAAATGACTTTAAAAAACAAACGGCAGGTACTGATAATCAATGATATAAGATCAGACAAGATAGAGCAGGCGATATTCATCCTGCGCGACGAGAAAGACAGCCGGACGCACGGCGTCGAGAGCGATATCGTCCTTGAAGCACATCGGATAATAAACGGCGTACTGTATTCGCCGTCCGCCTCCTGCGGCGGAGAGAAGAAGCACAAAAAACTGATGCGCGCCGCCGTGTGGCTGCTCTCTGCAGCCGCAGCCGCACTGCTTATGATTTTGCTGCTGACTTAGGCTAACAAAAAAGGCCTTGTTTCAGGAATCTTACGATCCGAAACAAGGTCTTTTATATTGCCTGAAAGCCTGCATAACAGTCTAAAAGGCTGCCTGAGGCAGCCGCAAATAAATCATTATTTATCAAGACCATAACGCTTCTTGAACTTGTCAACTCTGCCGCCGGTATCGACAAGCTTCTGCTTTCCGGTGTAGAAAGGATGACAAGCAGAACAAATTTCTATACGGATATCTTTCTTTGTAGAACCCGTGTCGATAACATTACCGCATGCACATCTTATCTGTGTCTGCTCATAATTCGGATGAATTCCCTCTTTCATTGCGTTTCACCTCTTTCAATATATAAACTTAAATTTTTACTGATTAAATTGCAACGGCGTATATTATAACACACCTTTATAAAGAAATCAACACTTTTTATCAAAAATATTTATTTTAATCGCCGAGGCACATATTGATAGCTCTTGCCGCCTTGATCCAATAGCTCTCCGGTTCGACCGCCTTATTCTTTCCTATGACGTTCTCAAGAGAGTCATAGCTGAGGTTTGAACCGTCAAGAACTACCATATTTCCGAACTTTCCGGCCATGACAAGCTCGACTGCATATGAACCGTAGCGTGTGGACAGGATTCTGTCGTTTGCCGTCGGCGAACCGCCGCGCTGCGTATGTCCGAGTATCGTCGCACGGCATTCAAGCCCCGCAAGATGCTCAAGCTGTCCTGCAATGACCTCGCCTATACCGCCCAGTCTTATCGGGTCGGGGCTGTTCTCTACGACCTTTGAGACAACAATATCTCCGCCCAGCGGCTTTGCGCCCTCAGCGACGACGACTATGGCAAAGTTCTTGCCCCTTGCCCTGTTTTCCTTTATCGTCTCGGCAACCTTGTTTATATCATACGGTATCTCCGGTATCAGCGCAGCGTCTGCTCCGCCTGCGAGTGCGGACGCTATCGCAATAAATCCCGCATATCTTCCCATTACCTCGACCACAATCGTCCTGCTGTGGGATTCCGCAGTCGTCCTCAGCTTATCTATAGCCTCGGTCGCGGTCGCAACCGCCGTATCAAAGCCGAAAGTGGTATCTGTAGAAGCAAGGTCGTTGTCAATCGTTTTGGGTACGCCTATCACCTTAACGCCCTTGCGCGCAAAATCGCGTCCCGAGGTCAGCGTTCCGTCGCCGCCTATAACAATAAGCGCGTCTATGCCGGCTCTCTTTAAGTTGTTAACGCCCACGTCGGATACATCACCGCGCTGCTCCTGGCCGTGCTCGTCAACATATGTGTAATCAAAAAGGTTATCCTTGTTTGAACTGTACAGCATTGTTCCGCCCTTTGAGATTATTCCCGAAACATCATGAAGCGTAAGCGGAACAAACTCTTCCTCGCCGAGATACAAACCGCGGTAACCGTGCTTGATTCCGATGACCTCAAGCCCGTATTTCTGTATAGCCGTCTTTACAACGGCTCTGATCACCGCATTTAAGCCCGGACAGTCTCCGCCGCCGGTCATTACTCCTATTCTTTTAATTTCACTCATTTTCTGACCTCCAAAACAAATTATAAAGGTGGATTTTATAATAAAATTTATTACAGTTTAATATGCAGGCATATATCAGCCCGCGGCAATTTACAAAAGTTTACTTGCATACATACTACAGTTTACTCCATTAAACCATAAAAATCAAGCAAAAATAACATCAGTCAATGTTTTTTGTATACTGTAACAAAAACGCCTTTTCCGCCGCCCGCCTTTTTAAATAAATCCGATACACAAATCATAAGATACGGCGCATTGACAAACAGTTCACAATCACACCCGATACGGCAAAAATTTTAAAAAATATTCCAAATTGCTCTTGCCAACCCATTGATATTGAGTTATAATATTGATGGTGTGATATAATTTTGTATAAGCAATTATTGTAAAAGCTATTATTTATTGTAAAAACTATTATTTATATATTTATAGGAGGTTTCAAAATGGAAAAACAACAAGTTTTAAAAAAGATGACCGATGCGGGTCTTGTTGCGGTCGTACGCGCAAGCAGCGCCGAAGAGGCTATCAGGATCTCTGACGCCTGCCTGGAGGGCGGCTGCCCCTCAATCGAGCTGACATTTACGGTCCCCGGCGCTCATAAGGTCATTGAAGCTCTTGCGGCTAAATACTCAAACGGCGAAATGCTGCTGGGCGCAGGCACGGTGCTTGATTCCGAAACAGCAAGACAGGCTATCCTGTCCGGCGCTAACTTTATCGTAAGCCCCGGCTTCAACGCGGGCGCAGCAAAGCTCTGTAACCGCTATGCAGTGCCGTATATGCCCGGTACAATGACGTTTACAGAAATCCTGACGGCTATGGAAGCAGGTGCTGATATCTGCAAGGTATTCCCCGGAGATATCGTAGGCCCCAACTTCATCAAGGACGTAAAGGGTCCCCTGCCGCAGGCTAAGCTCATGCCCACGGGCGGCGTTGACGTCGGCAATGTCGACAAGTGGATAAAGGCGGGCGCAGTTGCCGTCGGCGCGGGTTCATCGCTCACAAAGGGCGCAAAGACGGGCGACTATGCAGCTATCACGGCTACCGCAAAAGAATTTATTGCAAAAATTAAAGAGACTCGTGCATCGCTCTGATTGATGCACGCTCCGCTTAGGCGGACTTAGATTATACATAGTTAAAAGGAGATAAAAAAATGGCAAAAGTTGTTACAATGGGCGAAATCATGCTCAGATTATCCACACCGGGTAATGAAAAATTTATTCAGGCTGATGAATTTGACGTATGCTACGGCGGCGGTGAAGCAAACGTAGCGGTATCGCTTGCAAACTACGGTCATGACGCTGAATTTGTTACCGCTGTTCCCGACAATCCGATCGGAGAATGCGCTGTCGCAGCGCTCCGCAAGATGAATGTCAAGACCGATAACATCGCAAAATGCGGCGAAAGGCTTGGTATATACTTCCTGGAGACAGGCGCTTCGATGAGGGCTTCAAACGTCGTTTATGACAGGGCTCATTCTTCGATCTCTACGGCTACGGCTGCCGACTTTGATTTTGACAAAATCTTTGACGGCGCAGACTGGTTCCACTTCACAGGTATCACTCCTGCTGTTTCGGACGCTGCCGCAGAGCTCACAGAGGCTGCTCTTAAGGCTGCAAAGGCTAAGGGCGTTAAGGTCTCGGTCGACCTCAACTTCCGCAAGAAGCTGTGGTCAAGCGAAAAGGCTCAGAAGATCATGACAAACCTCATGCAGTATGTTGACGTCTGCATCGGCAACGAGGAGGACGCTGAAAAGGTTCTCGGCTTCAAGCCGGGCGCAACGGATGTTACAAGCGGTGACCTTGAGCTCGCCGGCTATGAGGACATCTTCAAGCAGATGGTTGACAAATTTAACTTTGAGTACGTTATAAGCTCGCTCAGAGTAAGCCACTCGGCGTCTGACAACGGCTGGTCGGCTTGTATCTACTCAAGAGACACAAAGGAATTTTATCATTCCAAGGAATACAGCATTCATCCCATTGTTGACCGCGTAGGCGGCGGCGATTCTTTTGCCGGCGGTACAATCTGCGGCTTCCTCGATGGAAAGAACTTTAAGGACGCTTTGGAATTCGGTGTTGCAGCTTCGGCTCTCAAGCACACTATCCCCGGCGACTTTAACCTTGTTTCACGCGCTGACGTTGAGAACCTCGTCGGCGGAGACGGCAGCGGCCGTGTTCAGAGATAATCGGGATAAATCATTGACCGAAATTCCGGTCAGCTAAATATTCTTTTAATGCTAATATACAGCCGTTCCTTTTGGCAAATAAGGAACGGCTGTATTACTTTTTGCGATATGATCGCATTAATATTTCTTATGGTTTTCACCATAAAAGCAATATAGCCGCCCATCTGGCCAAAGGGACGGCTATAAATTCATGTTCTTTTGGCTAACCTAACTTTAGGGTTGCCTTTTATCTGCTTTTATTATATATTTTTTTCTTAAATTTGTCAAGGACGTTTGTTTTCTTAAATTGGGTTTTAAGTTATCGAATTTTTATTTCAGCCTCTCCCTCGCCTGCGTCAAAGCAAGCTGCGCTTGTTCGTTTTTGCTCAAAGAGCAAAAAGCTCACCCGCTGCGCTGCTTTTCCTTTCAAACAAAAGTCCGCTGCGCCGGGACTTTTGTTTGGTTAAGTCTTTGCAAGCCTGCCGAAGTTTGCACCAACCAAAATTGTTATTTGGTTAGATAACTATCACACGCCTGTATACTCAACACTTTGCTAAAGGTGCTGACCCAAACTACGGCAGGTGAGCCCTTGGGCGAACACGTTAGGTGCGGAGGCGAGAGTTAGTTTATAATTAGACGGATTCTATTATCTTTAATTGCTGTCTCTGCCGCGCCTGCGCGCCTATCGCGTTCGCTAACGCTCACCTACCGAAGTTTGCACTTATCCGAAAGTTTTTAGGATAAACTCAATATTTGACTGAGAACAAACCCGTCACGTCCTAATCCCTGCGTCGGAGCGAGAGCGTCGCATAGAATATTTTAAGTTGCTTATACTATCTGCCCATTTCCGCGCCTGCGCACCTCCGCGCTCACTCCGTTCGCCTGCCGATGTTTGCATTAACCAAAAATGTTATTTGGTTAGATAACTATCCCACGCCTGCATACTCAACACTTTGCCGAGTATAAACCCGCCCAAGTCCTATTCTCTATTCGCTAATCTCTAATCCCTACGTTCCTACGTTCCTACGTTGACATAATATATCATTTATTGTATAATATTGTCAGCAGATAAACAGGTAATTGAAGGACGGTTAGCCATCTCCTGCGCTGCGGCTGCAGCAGAAAGGAGGTGTCGCTTATGTGGAACACAATAATTAAGTTTATTGTATCTATTATACTTATTTATATGATAGTGTCCATAAAAGCAATATAGCCGTTCCTCCGGTCAAGGAAATGGCTATATTATTAATTATTAATTATTAATATACCTTTTTGGCTAACCTAACTTTAGGTTTACCTTTTATCTGCTTTTATTATATATTTTTTTCTTAAATTTGTCAAGGTCTTTTGTTTTCTTAAATTGGGTTTTAAGTTATCGAATTTTTATTTCAGCCTCTGCCTACGTCAAAGCAAGCTCCGCTTGTTCGTTTTTGCTCAAAGAGCAAAAAGCTCACCCACTGCGCTGCTTTTCCTTTCAAACAAAAGTCCGCTGCGCCGGGACTTTTGTTTGGTTAAGCAAGCCTTGCCTACCGAAGTTTGCAGAACACCTTAATTTTAAGGCGTAGAAAAAACTTTACCGAGAGTAAGCCCGTCACACGCCCTAATACCTATTCCCTAATCTCTAATCCCTACGTTGGCGGCTGTCTCCCGCAAAGCAGGGTATATACCGGCAAGTGCGGCAAAGACCGCCGAGAACAGCACCGGCAGCAGCACTGCGGGTATCAAAAACCAATCTATGATCACGCCGACGCCGCTTATCATGCACACTGCGGCGCCGATACCGACCCCTATAAGCGCACCGGCCAGCGAACCGAAAAATGCGCACAGCACGCATACAAATTCCTTTTTCAAAAACGCTGCCGTCTTAGTATGCCCGCGCGGGAGCTTCTCCCTGCTTGACGGGTACAGCGCAAACATCATAAGCATAAGCCCGCTTATAACCAAAAGCGCGGCAAAAATTCCCAGAACTGTCATGTTATAAGAACTTCCGCCCTCGGTCAAATTCAGGCTGAATTCCGTACTGCGCGAAATATCCGAGACATATTTAAAAATATCGTCATACGCCCTGCCGGGACTTGTGACCGAAAATATGTATTCGGTTATGTTGTTTGAGTTCATAAGCAGCCGCGCGCTCGTGTACGGGATCACCGCCAGGCTCCCGGGGCTGTAGCCGGAGCTGCCCGTCATAACGCCTTTGACGGTGAATATGCGCCCGCCGAGCCTTATCTCCTGCCCCACGGGGTCGGCTTCTCCGAAAACAGAATCTGCAAGCTCACGGCTTATGACCGCCTCCGCTCTCCTTGCGTTTGTATCAGCCGCCGTGAACCCCTCGCCGCCCGCAAAATCAACGGGTGCGTTCTCAAAAAATGTCTCGTCGGACGCCAGCACGGCGCAGCCCGCCGCCGTGCTTCCGGCGGAGGCTTCGATATTTTCGATCCGCTGTGCCGGAGTGACCGCTCTTACATATTCACTTTCAAGCTCTCTTAATGCGCCGATATCTATTCCCGAATCCGCACTTCCGAGGCTCAGGGCAATACTGCCCAAGCCATACGGGTTTTTGCTGTAGCCCGCAGCGGTATCGCTTGAGCGCTGCCACAGCAGATATGATGAAATAACCGCCAGGGCAACAACAAAGCCCAGCGCGGCTATAAGCGCCTGGGTCTTGTTTTTCTTTATTTCCGAAACGGCCGCGGCAGACGCAGCCCTGAGACTGCCGCCCCGCCGTATTTTTACCGTTTCGCTTAAATTTTCATTCGCTTTACTTTTAAATCTCATCGCTAACTTCCTGATAATCATCAGCCCCCGCGCACCGCAGAACTACAGGTCTGTCACTCCTGTAGCCGACCTGCCCGTTGACCTCACGTTCTCTCCGCTTGTGTCTTCACCGCCGCCTGCACTTTCTCCGCCGCTTCCGTCAGCATCCCCGCTGCCTGACGGTGACGGCGACACAGCCGGTACGACATCCCCGGCTTCATCCGGGTTGTACAGAACGCTGTCGCCGACCCTAAGGCCGGAAAGTATCTCAACACTCGCACCGTCGCTGAGCCCGTACTGTATCTTGGCAAGCTGATAACCCTCGGGCACCTCTATATCCGGATAATCCGCAGGGTTTACCATATTCTCCTCCGTCAGGCTTGACGAATCGGTCACTACCAGGGCGTGCGAGCCGTCTGATTCATAAAGCGCATTGCTCGGAAGCGTCAAAACATTTATTGCAGAATTGATAATAATCTTAGCGTCAACATTCATGCCTGATTTGAGCCGTCCCGGCTCCGATACGCTGATCTCGACCGCATAGGCCGTAACGCCGTCGCCCTTTTTCTCGCCCTGACCTGCAATGTTGGTAATCTCGCCGCTGAATGTCTCGCCCGGGAGCGCGTTCGCCGTTATAACGACCGTCTGACCCAGCTCAACATTCCAGATATCAAGCTCGTCCACATCGATCGTGAACTTCATTCTGCTCATATCCGCTATGACCATAAGCGGCTCGCCGCTTCCATCTGCGCTTACGTTATCGCCTATTTTCGCATTCTTGACAAGTATTGTGCCGTCTATCGGAGAAGCTATCCTGTACTTTTCAAGCTCTTTCTGCGCCTGCTCGAGAGCAAGCTCCGCAGACTCCCTGTCAAGCTCGCGGTTCTCCGACGTGCCCGAAGCGTCGCTCCTGAGCGTGGCTATGACCTGTCCCGCCGTAACGTTTGCGCCGTTTCTGACGCTCACGCTCTGAACCGTACCGGTCACGGACGGTATAAGCGCGATCTCCGCACCGCCAGCCTGGGTTATGGTGGCTATCTTGCCGCCGTTTATCGTGCTTCCGGCCGAAATATTGAGGTCGCTTATAACGCCGGTCGCGTTTGCATAAATCCTGAGGTCGGTTGTCGATGACGATGACGACGAGGCCGTCTGCGAACGCCTGACTGCATTCTCGGCCTGCTGCACCGCCAGCTGGGCGTTGGTATCGTCAATTTTGTAGACCAGCTCGCCCGCTCTGACCGCTTCGCCCGCATTGAGCGGCGATTCTGTGACCGCACCGCTGACAAGCGGGGTTATATTATATGTTGCATTAGGCTCCACATTGCCCGCCGCCGACATAGTTTTAATAATATTTCCCTTAACCGCATAGACCTCGCTGTAGCCCATGAGCGGGTCAAACGGATATCTGAACGCAATTATCGTGCCCACCAGGGCGGCGATAACAACCACTGCCGCGCACGCGCCCACGATGAACCATCTGCGCTTTTTCAGGAACGCCCTGAATTTGCCCGGCTGCTCAGGCTCGTCCTCCTCCTCCTCGATATCATCGAGGTCGTAATACGACTTTTCCGTCACCTCGGAACGTATGCTCCGCGGCGCGTATGCCGCGTACACAAGCTCCTTATCAAAGGTATCGTTTATTTCATCTTCGCCTGCCGGGGCTTCCGCCTCTTCGCTCACGGACGGCTCATCCTCCGTCCCGCCGGCAGCTGCGTCTGCCGTCTGCACGTCCTCCGGGCTGTATTCCTCTCCGTATGCCAGCAAGGAATCCTCCAGCCGGCGGCTGCGGCTCTCTGACACATAATCATGCGTCCTGCCGGCCGCACGTTCAATCTCTCCGGCGTCCATCTCTCCCGTACTGCCGCCGTCCTGCGCGTCGTCATATACCACGTCCGTATCCAACTCATCCGTATAATCATCAGAGAGCTCTGTATTCTCAAAGCCGCTTTCATAATCCTCCAAGTCACCGCCGTGCTCCGGCGCACTGCCGTAAGGCTCATCCTCCGCCATACTGTCTTTAAAAACGTCAAAAGCACCGTCATTTAAAAATGCGGCGTCATTCTCCTGAGGATAACCCTCGGGCGTATCCTTGCTGTTTGCATCACTGTTCTCATCAAGAATTTTTTCCGGATTAAAGCTGCTCTCATCGCTTAGGCTGTCATATGCCTTCTTAAGCTCACTGTTCTCTTTGACTTTATTCTTATCGGAAAACAATTTATCAAAAAAACTCATTCGTTTTCCTCCCGTATGTATTTAAACAAAAAATCCCTCTATGATAAATGCTTTGTCTTTAATTGTATCAAAAGTTTATCACCAAATTGTTAAGCGAATATTAATATTATATTACCTTTGTTATAAATATTGTCTGCCGCAGCGCGGAGAAATATACGCTCAGCCGATATATTTTTTCACAATATAGTCATTGCCCTTGTTCTCCAGCTCATCATCAAGCGGTGCGAGCGAGGTAAATTCGGGGTATTTCCGCTTCAGGGCGCAGCTTAAAATATAATCGCACAGCTGCGGGTTCTTGGGCAGGAGCGGGCCGTGGAGATAGGTCGCGACAGTGTTCTTGTATATCACGCCCTCATAGCCGCTGCTGCCGGTGTTTCCGTTTCCGTACGCGACCTGCCCCAGAGGCTTCACACCCTCGCCCAAATACGTTCTGCCCGCGTGGTTCTCAAAGCCCACTACCGGGCGGTCAAACATCGGGCACTTCAGCACAACGTTGCCGATAAGCCGCGTGTCGCCGGAGTTTGTATAAATATCAAGTATGTCAAGACCCTCTATTTTGGTCTTTGCAGTCATGTAGTATTTGCCCAAAAGCTGATATCCGCCGCACACCGCCAAAAGTGCGCCGCCGCTCTCAACGTGCGCCTTGATCTCGTCACGCTTCCCGCGCAGCAGACCGCACACGATCTCCTGCTCGCGGTCTGAGCCGCCGCCCAGGAACAGTATGTCCGCGCCGCTCAAATCGGCGCTGCCGTCACTGTTGGTGCATTCATAAACATTTGCCGATATCCCCCGCCACTTAAGACGCTTTTCCATGCAGGCAATGTTGCCGCGGTCTCCGTAAAGGTTCAAAAGGTCGGGGTAGAGATGAACTATATTTATCTGATAATTATTGGTATTTTCCATGATCAAGCACCTCCCTGCGGCGCAGCAAGCGTCTGATGAGTCTCGCCGCTGAGCTTCAGCATTGCCGTCTGTGTCGGATAAAGCGCGGTGTAGTTTACCAGTACATAGCACACCTCGGCGTCCGAGTGCGCAAGACATCTTTTAAGAGCCTCCCGCATATCCGAAGTCATAAAATCGACCTTGACGCCGGCGTACTTAAATCTCAGCGAGATATCGTACATTCTGATGCCGGTCGTTGTCAGAGTATTTAAATTTGCCTGCGCGAGATTGTCAAAATCAACATCCCAAAGCCAGGACACATCGCGGCCGTCGTTTGCCAAGTCGTTTATCGCAACGATAACGTCTTTCCTGCGCTTGTCCAGCAGCACGGTCTGGATAGCCTGATTGAATCCGGCCGGATTTTTGGCAAGGTTCAGGATAAACGGCTTTCCGCCTATCTCGATAAGCTCCATTCTTCCTATCTGAGGCTTGTAATCGCTGAGCACTGCGTTAAAGTCGAGCGCGTTTGTCTCCATGGTGTTTAAAGCCGCGTACACGGCGAGCACATTATAGATATTGTAAAAGCCCCTGTAGTTTACGTCTATGCTCCTGCCGCCGACGTCAAACTTCATGGACGATGACAGGTCAACATTGGTCGCCGCAAAGTCGATATGCGGCCGCTTGTTTCCGCACGCCGGGCAGTAGTAATCGCCCAGCTGGCTGTAGTGGAAGTAGTTATACACCTGCTCCGCTCCGCACTTTGCGCAGAAGCGCCCCTCCTTGGTCTCGTTGGTCTGGGGCAGGACTTTTTCCGATATGCCGAAATAAACCGCGTCCCTGCCCTCTCCGAGAGAAGCCGTCAGCGGATCGTCTCCGTTCAGTATCAGCTTTACGTCTCCGGCCATGTCTATGGCCTCGCGCAGCAGGTCTATCGTAATATCTATCTCTCCGTATCTGTCAAGCTGGTCTCTGAACAGGTTGGTTATTATCATGTAATCCGGCTTAATATGGCGAAACACGCGCCTTGCGGACGCTTCGTCCACCTCCAGCACAGCGTAGTCCGCTTTAAGACGGCCGAACACATTGCAGGACATTGCAAATGCGGTGGCAACTCCGCCCACCATGTTTGCACCCAGGTTGTTGCAGACAGTCTTATAGCCGCACTTTTGCAGCGCAGTGTTTAAAAGATTGTTAGTAGTCGTTTTTCCGTTCGTTCCGCACGTAACAATAACGCCCTTTTCGACATTTTTGGCAAGCCGTGAAATCAGATCGGGACAAATTTTAAGGGCTATAACCCCGGGAGACGATGATGATTTTTTCCCGATAAGCTTACCTATCACCGAGGACGCCTTGGCCGCCCAGACGGCCAACAGTTTGCGCATTAACTCTCACCCCTTAGGCAGTAATTCATGCGGCCGCCGGTTTGGAGCCAAAGCGGCAGCCGCATATATATTTTACTATTATAACGGAAACGAATTTGCTTTTCAAGTTAATTTTTATCAAATTTTTGATACAAAACCCTACAATATTATGGCATTATTGTAGCATTTATGTTATGGCGGCCTTAGATAAGCGTTACTTCAGCTCGTTTAGGAACTCGGCTATACACTCCGCAGCACAGGTTATTCCAAGTTTCGCCTCGCTCAGGGTGTTGCCGCTGCTTCCGACTTCAATGATAAGGCTGCCCTTTGTGGTGTGGCCGTTAAAACGCTCCTGCCTCAAGTTGATATAACGCATGAGCTCGGGATACTTCCCGTCTATCCTGTCCTGGAGCTTCACGGCAAACTTCAGGTTCTCGCGCCACTCCGGATGGTATAAGCCCTTTTCGTTCGTGCCCACCACAAACATCAGCTGTGCGGCGTTTTGGCCGTTTATCTCAGTGACCGGCTTGGCCTTGGTGCCGTCGTCATAGACGATCGAATCCCTGTGTATATCAAGCACTATCCGTATGCTCGGGTACTTTGCTATGTAATCTTCGGCAGAGCTGAGCGCATGGCCGTACGAACCGTTAAACGACGGATAATCATGCAGTTCCGTATCGTGCAGCGTCTTAATCCCATGCTCCTCAAACACCTGTGCGGCGGCGGTTCCCACCGCGACCACGTTTTCGTCCGTATCCATGCTTCTGTCGCTCTCACCGCTGTTGTACCGCTCCGCTCCCTCCGGAGAGTACGCCTCGGTCGCGTGGGTGTGCAGTATAAGTATCTTGGGGCCGTCTCCGCTCATATCGAAATCAAGCGGCTCGGCAAGCAGCGCGTTTACATCCACTCCGTATGACGTCTGGTTGCCTATCCTTATCTGATACGAATCCGACTTTGCGTTCTGAGCGGCATTTATCGCCCTTATCTCAAGGCTGTTTTCATCATACTGCTGCGGGCTGGGGGCAGGGGTCGGAGGCGGCGACGGCGACGCCTCCGAATTATCCGCCGCCTCTTTAACGATGGCGTAGCTGTTTACCGTGTCCGCCCCCGGAGCCTCTGCCGCGACGATCCCGGTCGCGGTGTACGGGTCAAACCCCAGAATCAGTACAGACAGCTTTTTAAGCGACGACAGAACATGCTCTGCCGCCGCTGTGCCGTGCTGCGCCGTCTCCGGCTCTTCCGGAATATCGGCTTCGCCCTGCTGCGCCCCGGGCGCCGAAGCTATGACCGCGCCTATTATGACCGCCGCTAAAATCAGCACAGCCGCTCTGAGCAGCTTTTTTGCGTCTATTACCACCGCACGGTACCTGCCGCTCTTTTTCTCCGCTTTGTAGTTTCTTGCTATCATTTATCTGCCTCCGCGCTTGTCTTTGTTTTAAAAATATATTCACCGCGCGGACAAAATATACATACAGGCATAAAAAATAAAGGCGAGTGTAACATAAACTTAATTTGAAAACATATTATCATCATAGTATAATATGCTTGCAAAATAATTAATTGAGGAGGTCTTAGTTATGAAAGCTAAGGATTTTAAGCAGCTGTCGCTTAATCAGCTGCGCGGCAAATACGGCTCTGTGCTCCTTGCACTGTTTTTGGCAATGCTTGTTACCGGTGCTGTCAGTGCTATCGTCAATATTCCATCAACTCTCAGCGACACACCGCTGATAGATTCGGCAGGCGGGCTCAACCTTTCGCAGCTGCCGGTATTTGTGCCCCTGGGCGTTATCGGCGGGATTATCCTGCTGGCGGTATCGGGTGCAATATCATACGGTGTTTCAAAATACATGCTTACGTTCGTCCGTCAGGGAAGCGCCGATCTCGGATATATCTTCTGCGGCTTTTCAAACGGCTTCGGAACGTTCCTGCGCACGTTTGTGCTGGCTCTCTTGATGGATATTTTTGTGTTTCTATGGTCGCTTCTGTTTATCATACCGGGAATAATAGCGTCATACAGATACGCGCTGGCATATTACATCATGGCGGATGACGACAGCATATCTGCAATAGACGCTATAAGAAAGAGCACGCAGATGATGATAGGACATAAATGGAAGCTGTTCTGCCTGCAGCTGAGCTTTATCGGCTGGTATGTGCTCTGCACAATAACCTGCGGAATAGGCTTTATATTCCTGGCTCCGTACCTTGATGCAGCCACCACCAACTTCTATGAATATCTCCGCGGCATCAGCGAGGGCTCAAAGGCCGCCTAATAATATTTCATAAATTAAGCACAGGCCGCGCGGTCTGTGCTTTTTTTGCGTCCCGAATAAAAAAAGACCGCATAAGCGGCCTATTCAAAATCAAACTTGTCTATATTGCGTTTCTTAAATTCTTCATAGATCCTGCCGACCAGCTCATCGTCCAGCACCTGAGACAGGCAGTCCTCGCTCGCCGCGTCCTTGTCAAGTTTAAATATGGCTATCTCCGTGACCTCTTCTTCCTCATCGTCATAGGGGATACAGATAATATAATCATCCCCGTCTATCCTGACCGTGTCAAGATGCTCAAACGGCACGGTATTGCCGTCCTCGTCTATGAGCTCCAAGACGTTGGGATTTTCCTCTGTGTTTCCGTTTATATTATTTTCAGGCATGATTTATGGCTCCTTTCAGCTATTTTTTCAGCGCCGGCTGTCAAGATATGCCTGCAGGATAAATGCCGCAGATATGCTGTCAACCGACTCCTTGCGTTTTTTTCCTCTTACATTGGTTGTGTTCATAAGGCTGTGTGCCGATACCGTCGTCAGGCGCTCATCCCACAGGATAACGGGCAGACCGCTCAGCTCCCTGAGCTTTTCGGCAAAAAGCTGCGTCTTTTCCGCACGGGGTCCCAGCGTGCCGTTCATGTTCTTCGGAAACCCCAAAACAATCTCCGAAACTCCGAGCTCCCCTGCAAGCGCCGCCGCGTACTCCGCGGTACGCTCAAGGCTCAAGGACTTAAAATTGTCAAGCGTTGCCGCACCGAAACCAAGTTCGTCCGACACCGCAAAGCCCGTGCGCCTGTCGCCGAAATCTATACCCAAAACTCTCACGGCGGTTCAGCCCCTCCTTAAACATAACCTGCATATAAATAATACCATTATTCACCCATAAAAACAACCCCCTATTTTTAAAAAATCACAAAACAAAACGGTTCATAACGCTGTCAAGCGGCGAATAGTATTCCCTGCCGCCCGCGTCCTCATTCACACGCGTGGAGATAGGGTTGCTCATCAGGAAGTATTTAAGCGCGTCATAGAGGTGATCCTCCTGCCGTGTGTCCACGTCCTCAGGGTTCTGCTCGTCATACCTCAGCGCGGGCAGCGTCCTTATCATTCCCGGGCACTTCTTGTCAAAGAAGTATATCATCGGCAGCCCCTCGCCGTCAAACGCCAGACGGTAGTGTACCTGCATTTTCCCCGCCAGTCTGTCATTCTTTCCCTTTTCAAAATACACTCCCCGGCGCTCCATCATGTCGGCAATGCTGCCCTCACTGCTTCCGGTAGCGTTCCAGATAGCAGGGTCGGCTATCCCGGTTATACTGCAGCCTCTCTCACGCTCTTCGTGCTCAAACTCCAGTATCTTGTCCGCAATCCGCTGCGCCGTCCACCTGACGCCGACGTCCGCCTTGCCCGTGCACCCGTACAGCTCACGGTAATTATACGCCCTGCCGTCGTAATCCACCGCGTACCAGGATACCGCAAACGGCTTTGAATACCCAAAGTCAAACGCGCGGAAACGCCGCCATTCCTTTGGTATATCAAACGGCGCGATCACGTGTGAGTTACGCCGCGTCAGATATCCGCTCCTGTTGTTGCGCCACTCGGTAAAGACCTGACCGTCGAATATCTCCCAGTCGCCGTACAAAAGAGCGCGGCGCTCGTTCTCCGGCAGCTGGTTAAGCCTGCTTATATACGCGCTGTCGGCTTTCATAAGGAACTTGTTGTCCTGCACGAAAGACGGGATAAAAAGCCGCTTTGTGCCGTAATCGGTAGTCTGTTCGGCGCCGGGCGTGCACCCGTCGATAAACCTGCGCTTCACCCAGGCATGGCCTATCCCGCCGGGATTTGTGCTGGATTTTATCTGCTTGGGATATCCGTTCGTGCCTCTGACCCTTGACAGCAGGTATGTATACTGGCTCTCGGTGAAGTGCGTCAGCTCATCAAATCTCACAACGTCATACTCCGCGCCCTGGTACCTTAGAACATCGGTCTCGGCGCGGCAGTAGCCGAACTCAATTATCGAGCCGTTTTTAAACACCCACTTACCGGTGCCGCTGTTGTATTTCCCGGCCGAGGCGGGATAGAGCAGCAGTGCGTTCATGATGAGAGAATGCTCCAGCTCAGGCAGCGTGCGCCTCAGTATAAGCTGATGGCTGCGCGGATATTTCAGCGCAAACAGCAGCGCGTCCACCAGCTGGCCGAACGACTTGCCGCCGCCGGCCGCACCGCCGAACAGCACCTCGTCGGATGTGGCATTGATGAATGCAAGCTGTGTTTTGGTTATTTCAAGTTTAAGTTTAGAGCTCAAAACGCTTCACCTCACTTAAATTTAATTTCGGAGCTATCAGGAAGTTATTGAGATAGCAAACATTATTACCTGCTACCCTATATTTTAGGGTAAATCCAAACAGCGGTAGGTGAGCCGCAAGTCTGCCGATGTTTGCATAACGCTTTGCGCAAAGCGTTATATGCTATACCAACGTTTAGGATAAACTCAATATTTAACTGAGTTATCCAACCAAATAACA
>DXIJ01000040.1 GCA_019112945.1 Candidatus Monoglobus merdigallinarum
CCCTTTTAAACGCGGACTGATTATGATATAATTGAGGCATAAACAGATAACACTTTGGAGATTTAAAAATGCAGGAATTATTAAACAAAAAGATTTTGGCGGTCGATGATGAGCCCGAGCTGCTCAAAATGATTGAAAACAGCTTGTTTTCAGAGGGGTTTTACAATGTTTATACGGCGCGGAACTTAAAAAGTGCACTTGAGACTGCAAGGCAGCAGCCTATCGCGCTGTATCTTCTGGACATCAACCTGCCGGACGGTAACGGTTTTATGCTGTACGAGCAAATTCGAACGTTCTCGCAGGCTCCGGTTATTTTTCTGACAGCCAGAGACAAGGATGATGACAAAATACGCGGACTCGGGCTGGGTGCGGACGACTATATCGTAAAGCCGTTTTTAACTAAGGAGCTTATACTGAGGATAAAAGCGCTGCTGAGACGCACCTACGGAATTGAAAAAACAGTTTCGGGCTTTAATGCAAGCGGACGCTATATAAGTTTTGATAATGCCGCTGTGATTTCAGACGGCAAGACAACACCGCTGACGGCAAAAGAACTTATTTTGATAAAAAAGCTGTGGGAGAACAAAAACCGTATTGTGACAAATGACGCACTTTGCCTGGCGGCATGGGGCGAATATTACTTTGGGCACGAAAACAACCTGATGGTACACATACGGCATCTGCGTCAAAAAATCGAAAATAATCCGTCAAGCCCGCAGCACTTGATCACTGTAAAAGGGCTCGGGTATAAGCTGGTGGTTTCTGATGAATAAGACGGTATTTAAGATATTTGTAACCTTTGTGCTGCTGGCAGCGGTTATCTCAACACTGCTTCTTGTTATAAACTTTTTCGGCTTTGCCTTACTTGGCAGCGATACAAACTATTCAGCCGATAAAACACCGCGGCGCATACTTACAAATATCAGTGAAAATCTTGCCGAAACCAATGACGGTTTTTATCTTACGCAGGAAAGCGTTATACCCCAGGATTACTGGTGCATTTTGATAAATGAGCACGGCAATATAATATGGGAGAATAATAAGCCAACGGATATTCCCGACGCCTTTACGCTGAACGATATCGCACAAATGAGCAGGTGGTTTTTAAACGACTATCCGGTGTATGTAAGGACGGAGGACTATGGGCTTTTGGTGCTTGGTATGCCTAAAAACTCAGTCGGTAAATATGAGGTCGAATATTCTATGGACTGGTTTAGCACGCTTCCGGAGCGCATTATATATATATTTGTTTTTAACCTGCTTCTCGCCGTGCTGCTGGCGCTTTTATTCGGTGTAAAGCTCTATAAGCAAATAAAGGTCTTGATGAACGGCATAGGCGACCTTCTCTGCGAGAAGAACGTAAACCTGCCTGAAAAAGGCATATTCAAGGAGGTTTGCCGAAGTCTTAACCGAACCTCGCAGGCAATTGAAAGAAAAAACTCAGCGCTAAGCTCGCGCGATAGTGCGCGTGCGAATTGGATCGCCGGTATTTCGCACGATATACGTACTCCTCTCTCGGTCGTGACAGGATATTCGGAGGCTTTGGCAGGCAGCCGCGAGCTTTCTGATGAGAACAGGGGAAAGGCTGCCGCCATTTTGTCAAACAGCATTAAAATCAAAAAGCTGATAGAAGACTTAAACCTGATATCTTCGATCGAGTATGATATGCAGCCCGCAAAAAAGACAGCTGTAAGGATTTGCCCGCTGCTGCGCAGGATTGTCACGGATATCATAAACAGCGGTCTAAACGGCAAGTTTTCAATCGATCTTGATCTTAGGTACGAAAATGCAATCGTATCGGGTGACGAAGCTCTGCTTGAACGCGCAATATTCAATATAATAAATAATGCTGTTTCGCACAACAGCGGCGGCTGCAAAATAAACATCAAAGAATACGTGCATGATAACATGGTCAAAATAATAATATCGGATAACGGCAAGGGTGTGCCCGATGAAGTAATCGAGAATATTTCCAGTATTCCGAAAGCCGCACACGGACTCGGCCTGCCGATGGCTTACAGAATTATAACCGTGCACGGCGGCAGCTTTAACGCATATAACGACTCAGGCTTTTGTACCGAAATCACCCTGCCGCTATAGCTTCAGGCAAAAAAATGAGGCTGTAAAAAAACTCGATATATAAAATGATTGCGTATGGGGTGTCCAAAAAAATAGTTCAGAACGGACAAAAATCAGTTTACAGCGTCGGCTGCGGCCACCGCTGTAAACCTTGCCCGACGGCGTATAGGTATACTCCGAGGGTGATTTTTGTTCGTAGTTCAAGGGCATAAACATAGAAAATCCGCTCAAAGGGCGGATTTTCTGCATTTAATGGGATGTTTTAATTTTTTGAGCACATTAAAAGCAAATATCGTCAAGTTTTTTGCCCTTGAACGCTCTGGGCGATTTTTTTACACCCCCAAAGTTTTACGGATTTATGCGTCCGATATCTCTCGGGAACGCTGTCACCGTTCTGATATTATCAACGCCCAAAAGCTTCATGGCCAATCTTTCAAGACCTATACCGAGCCCGCCGTGCGGAGGCATTCCGTACTTGTGCATCATAAGGAAATCTTTAAATTCTTCGGCGTCCATGCCCCTCTTGTTTATCTTTTCAAGCTGCATATTATAATCATGGATCCTCTGGCCGCCGGTCGTCACCTCAGAGCCGTTTAAAAGCAGGTCAAAGCTCAGCGTGTATTTCGGATCCTCCGGGTCGTCCATTGCATAAAACGGACGTTTTTTAGACGGATAATGCGTTATGAAAACAAGAGGCGATGAATACTTATTCATAACATATTCGCCGATAAGACGCTCTTCCTCCGGGTCAAGGTCGTTCGGATTTCTAAACTCCCGGTTATATTCCCCGGCTATTATCTCCTTTATCTCCATAAATTTGAACTGAGGAATATCGTTGATCTCAGGCAGTGCAACACCCAGCTCACTGAGTTCCGGAGCGTACTCGCGGCTTAGATACTCAAACATATACTTCATAAACCTCGCCTCGACCGCCATGATGTCCTCAAACGAGTCTATAAAGCCCATTTCAAAGTCAAGACCCTCAAATTCGTTTATGTGGCGGGTTGTACTGTGCTTTTCTGCTCTGAAAACAGGTGCGACTGTAAATACCTTTTTGAATACTCCGACCATCATCTGCTTATACATCTGCGGGCTCTGGTTAAGCAATGCCTTTTCGCCGAAATAGTCGACCTCGAACATGTCGGCGCCGCCCTCTGCTCCGGCTGACACGATCTTTGGAGGCACAAATTCGGTAAAGCCCTCGCTGTGCATAAAAGTTCTGAAAGCATTGATTATGCCGTCAACTATCCTGAGGGCTGCACGCTCGTGCGGATTTCTCAATGAAACCGGCCTGTAATCGAGCTTTATATCAACATTACAGTCAAGCTTCTTTTTGTTTATTACTATGGGTAGGTTCTCTGCCGGTGATGACAAAACCTTAATATCCGAAATGTGTATCTCAAAGCCGAGAGCGCTGCGCGCATCCTTTACCAGCTTTCCTCTGAGGCGCACACTGTCCTCCTCATTAAATTCCGATACGGGCTTTTGACCCTCCTTTGGCTCATATACGCACTGAACAAGATTTCTCTGCGTCCTCAGCACAAAAAAAGCGAACGACTTCATCGCTCGTATACGGTGGATCATTCCCTCGACTTCAACGCTGTCTCCATCGCTCAGCGCACCGCTTTCAAAGCCGCCTATCACGCTCTCTATATCATATTGCCCGGTATAACGGTTAAAATCAAGCATTTTCATAAACTTTGTACCTTCCTATTTTAAAATCCTTAACGCTGATATGTATTTTATCATACTATATTTTGCCTGTCAAGGCTTGTTATATAACTATGAATAACACTGCTTTAAATCCGCAATCATCAAAAAAAAACTGCCGGCGCATACTGTAATCTGCGCCGGCAGGAAATATTCAGTATTAATGATGGAACAGTCTGATGCCGGTAAACGCCATTGCCATACCGTATTTGTTGCAGGTCTTTATGACATTGTCGTCTCTTATCGAGCCGCCCGGCTGTGCGATAACTGCAACGCCCGACTTATGGGCTCTTTCGATATTATCACCGAACGGGAAGAATGCATCGCTGCCAAGAGCAACATCAGTGTTCTTACTCAGCCATTCTTTTTGTTCTGCCTTTGTGAACACCGGCGGCTTTTTCTTGAATATCGTTTCCCAAACGCCGTCTGCCAGAACGTCCATATATTCGTCAGATATATAAACATCTATAGCGTTGTCGCGGTCTGCACGCTTTAAACCGTCAACAAATTCAAGCGCAAGCACCTGCGGAGACTGTCTCAGCCACCAGATATCCGCCTTATTTCCGGCAAGTCTTGTGCAGTGTATACGGGACTGCTGTCCGGCCCCTATTCCTATCGCCTGTCCGTCTTTGACGTAGCAGACACTGTTTGACTGTGTATACTTTAGAGTTATCAATGAGATCATCAGGTCTCTTTGCTGCTCCTCGGTCATCGTCTTGTTATCGGTAACGATGTTTGACAGAAGCTCTTTGTTTATTTCAAGCTCGTTTCTGCCCTGTTCGAAAGTTACGCCAAACACCTGCTTTCTTTCGATAGGCTCCGGTGTATAGCTCTCATCAATCTGAATAATATTGTAATTTCCCTTTCTCTTGCCCTTTAATATCTCCAGCGCATCGCTGTCATAGCCGGGGGCAATAACGCCGTCCGAAACCTCTTTGGCTATAAGCTGTGCCGTAGCCTTATCGCAAACATCCGAAAGCGCGATAAAATCGCCGAAAGACGACATTCTGTCGGCGCCTCGTGCACGGGCATAGGCGTTTGACAGCGGAGTCATTTCTATTGTGCCGTCCACAAAATAAATCTTTTTAAGCGTGTCCGAAAGCTCAAGTCCGACTGCTGCTCCTGCCGGAGACACATGCTTAAATGATGTTGCCGCCGGTAGGCCGGTCGCCTTTTTCAGCTCGCGCACCAGCTGCCAGCCGTTGAGCGCGTCAAGCAGATTGATATATCCGGGTTTTCCGCAGAGCACTGTTATCGGAAGCTCCGCTCCGTTTTCCATATACACTCTTGACGGTTTCTGGTTCGGATTGCAGCCGTATTTCAGTTCCATCTCATTCATAGAAAGTCCTCCTGTTTTATTCATTTTTATTTATTATCTTAGATACTGCCTCTCCCGTCTCGATATTTATATATCTGACAAACAGCGACACCTTATTCTCTTCATTCAGGCTGCTCCAGAGCATATCTTTAAACTCGTCAATATCATCCGGGATATCGACAGGCCTGGGCTCCCCCTCAAAGCTGGGCAGCGGATCACCGTCGCCTTTATAGGTATGTATAAAGTGACCTTTTCCGCATACAGGGTCTGAATATGCAAACGTAAATCTCCGGCATGAGCTTGGATCTCCGTCCGCGCTTTTCAGTATTGACATAGCATAATTATAATCACCGTCAGACACCTTTAAAACAGCGGATATCCTCGGCGTGTAATTCGGTGCGTCCGGCTCAAATTCACGCGTTCTGAGCGCCTGTTCAAATGTCATCTGCTTATTCATCAGCTCATAGATAGTATCGGTCTGGTCTCCGTTCGTAACTATCGTTTTGTTTCCAAGCACCCTTACAGGTGCATAGATTATAAGCGACGGGTCCTCAAGCTTTGATTCGTCATACGCCTGTGTTCTTATGCCGCTGCCGTCCTCTACAAACACACGGTTGCGGCTGTTTGCGCTGCGCCCCATAATGAAATACGCGCAGACCGCGTGTTTTCCGTCCGGAGACTTCCCCGCGATTATTCCGCGTCCGGGATAACTGTTGTTTTTCAGTTCCTGCGATAAATTAATTACCTTCATAAAATTCTCTCCAATCTATCGTGCTCTGCCACACAATTTTTAGTGATATATGCCGCAGACCGAAATATATTTATCTATAAGCCTGAAACTTACAGCTTATTATTTGCAATCATATCTATCGCCCTGGGCAGAATCTCCCACTCGGCCTCTTCCATAACGCGGCGCTGCAGAATCTCCGGAGTATCTCCGCTCTTTACCTCAACAGCCTTTTGCAAAAGTATGGGGCCTCCGTCGCAGACTTCGTTTACTATATGGACTGTCGCGCCCGTCAGCTTAACGCCCCTCTCGAGCGCAGCCTCGTGCACCTTAATTCCGTAAAAACCCGGTCCGCAAAACGACGGGATAAGCGACGGGTGGATATTTATGATCCTGTTCTCAAAGGCGCGTATAAGACCGCTTCCGACAATACTTAAATATCCTGCCATAACAATGAGCTCAGCTCCGCAGCTTTGCATATGCCTGCACACCGCCATGTCATGCTCTTCGGCGGAATCGTATGACTTCCTGGATATTACGATGCTTGGGATATTATGATTTTCTGCACGCTTTAGGGCATATATACCGGGTCTTGAGCCTACCACTGTAACTATCTCTGCGTTTGTTATCTTTCCGCTGTCTATAGCATCGATGATCGCCTGAAGATTAGTACCGCCGCCCGATACCAAAACGCCTATCTTCAGCATATCTCGACCCCCTTTTCACCCTCGGTGATCTCTCCTATCACATAGGCTTTTTCGCCGCATTCCTCAATTGCTTTAACGGCTGCCTCAGCCTGTTGAGGCGGCAAAACAAACATCATGCCGATACCCATATTGAACGTGCCCCACATATCATGCTCCGGAATGTCGCCCAAAGCCTGCAGTCTTTTGAATATCGGCGGGACTTCAAAGCTGTTTTTATTGATTTTGGCTCTGGTGTTTTCTTTCAGCATCCTTGGAACGTTCTCATAAAAGCCTCCGCCGGTTATATGCGAAACAGCTTTTACATCAACTGCCGAAACAGCGTTTAGCATCGGCTTTACATATATTTTTGTGGGCTCCAGCAATGCCTCTCCTATAGGGCGGCCAAGCTCGCTGTCATACTTTTTAAGAGACTCTGCGCACTCTGCGCTGTCGTCGATATTAAACAGCTTTCTGACAAGCGAATAACCGTTGCTGTGTATTCCCGACGAGGCTATTCCTATGATTGCATCGCCCGGCATAATACGGCTTCCGTCTATAATCTTTTCCTTATCGACAATGCCGACCGAAAATCCGGCAAGGTCATATTCATCGGGTGCATAAAATCCCGGCATCTCGGCAGTCTCGCCGCCGATCAATGCGCATCCTGCCTTTACGCAGCCGTCTGACACGCCCTTTACTATATCCGCAATTTTCTCCGGCACATTCTTTCCCACCGCAATATAGTCAAGGAAGAACAGCGGCTTTGCACCGCCGCAGACAATGTCGTTCACACACATTGCCACACAGTCCTGTCCGACCGTATCGTGCTTGTCCATAATGAATGCCAGCTTAAGCTTTGTTCCGACGCCGTCTGTTCCCGATACCAGCACAGGATTTTTATATTCGCCGCTGAGCTCGAACAGACCGCCGAAGCCTCCTATCCCGGACAGAACCCCCGGTATATTTGTCCTTTTGACATGGTCTTTTATAAGCTCAACAGATCTATAGCCCGCTTCAACGTCAACTCCGGCATTTTTATACGCTTCGCTCATCACATATCCTCCAATATATAAAAGTATCTAAAATTTATTCAAATTCTTAATTTAACCAAGCTCTGCCTTAAGCATTCTGTCCTTTTCAGCGACCGCCTCGGCCATGTCTTTTTTGAAAACTTCAAGCTTCTGTGAAAGGCTTTCATCTGAAAGTGCAAGCATCTGCACAGCCAAAATTCCCGCATTGTCCGCTCCGTTGACCCCAACGGTCGCGACCGGGATCCCGCTCGGCATTTGGACCATTGATAAAAGCGAATCCAGCCCGTCCATAAAGGATGACTTTATAGGCAGGGCAATAACAGGCAGCGTTGTGTATGCGGCAACAACTCCCCCAAGATGCGCCGCTTTTCCGGCAGCGGCTATAATAACCTTTACTCCGCTGTCCTTGGCGGACTTTGCAAAGCTCTCCGCGCGCTCCGGTGTTCTGTGAGCGGAAATTACATGCGCCTCAAAATCAACACCGAATTTTTTGAGTACATCTATTGCTCCCTGAACGACCGGCAGGTCTGAATTACTGCCCATTATAATTGCTACTTTAGCCATGATAAAACCTCCTGTTATCTATCTTTTGTATACTATTTTTCCATTTACTACCGTATATTCAACATCACTGCACTTTGCCGAATAAACGACGCTTGACATTACATTGTGAAGCGGCTTTAGATGCGGCTTGTCAAAATCAAGCACTATCATATCCGCGAGCCAGCCGCTTTTCAAAGCTCCCAAATCATCATATCCGAGAGCCTTGGCGCCGCTTATTGTCGCCATCTTCAAAACTGTAAACGCATCCATAACGGTCGGATTGCGGGTTACGCCCTTGTGCACAAGCGCCGCGGCTTTCATCTCCTCAAACATATCAAGACTGTTGTTGCTGGACGCTCCGTCAGTTCCGAGAGCAACATTGATACCTGCCTTTAACATCTCCGGCACCGGAGCCACTCCCGAGGCAAGCTTTAAATTGCTCATCGGATTGTGCGCCACCGATACGTTATGACGCTTTAAAATCTCAATATCATTTTCGGTCATAACAACGCAGTGCGCGGCAATTGCCGGATTTTCAAAAATCCCCGTGCTTTCCATATATTCGGTCGGCGTCATGCCGTGCTCTGCCATACAGTCGTCAAACTCCTTTTGAGTTTCCGCCAAATGCGTATGGATAGGCATATTGTGATTTTTGGCATACTCGCCGCACTTTTTCAGCAGTTCAAAGCTGCACGTATATATCGCATGAGGCGAAAACGTGAACCTTATCAAATCATTAGACTTAAATTCCTCGGCCATCTGCTCCATAAGCCTGACCTTTTTGTCATAGCCGTCAAAATTGACACAATCGCTCAGCACTGCACGTATGCCCTTGTCTGCGGCGACCCTGCCGGTCTCCGCCTGGAAGAAATACATATCGCTGAAGCAGGTGGTGCCGCCCGCGAGCATCTCGTCTATGCCGATACGGCTTCCCTCGGTTATATCACCGGCAGTCAGCTTATCCTCAAACGGAAAAATTTTGTTATACAGCCAGTCCTGCAAATTCATATCGTCGGCATAACCGCGCAGAAGCGTCATTGCCAGGTGCGAATGAGTATTTATAAGCCCCGGCATCAGGACCTTGTTCCTGCCGTCTATTATCACATCAAAGTCACCCTGAGGACGCTTTTGCCCAACATAATCAATCCTGCTGCCGCGCGTTGACACAAAACCGTTTTCGATAACCCGGCAGCTGTCCTCCATGGTTATTATCGTTATGTTGTCAAACAAAATACTGCTCATTATTACTCCTCATATCTCAAATCATTTTCTGTCAGGGCTTCTATCTCTTTAAGATAAGACGCAGCCTCTTTAGCCGCAGCACCTACATCAAGATTTCTGTAGTTGCCGCATTCAATCTCGCTTGCTCCCGGCATTTCTCCGTCATAAACGGATATATCCCGCAAGATACGCTTTATAATACTTACAACCTCAGCGTTGTCAGCGTCTCTTATAAGCAAATAAAACCCTGTCTGACAGCCCATGGGGCCGAAATATATCACTCTGTCCGCCATTTCCGAATTACGAACCATTGTTGCAAAAAGATGCTCCATGGAATGCAGGACCGAGTTGCTCAAAACATCGCCGGTGTTCGGTTTGCGCATTCTGACGTCATAGGTCGTTATGTCACCGTCGATACGCGATATATACACCCAGGGCTTTATCTTTCTGTGGTCAACGGTAAAGCTCGCTATTTTCTTCATACTCAGGCCTCCCCAATCACTTTTATAATATCTCGGAGCAGCGGCAGCATTCTGCTGCTCATCAGCGGCTCGGCGCTGTCTATGACCTCACGGTTAAGACCGCCGTTCTCTATCCCTGCCGCCATATTGGAGACCCCGGACAGGGCAAGCACCCTGATTCCGCAGTGAACCGCTGCGATCACCTCCGGCACAGTGGACATTCCAACCAAATCAGCTCCAAGCGTTTTCAGCATTCTTATCTCGGCCGGAGTCTCAAACTGCGGACCTGCCATATACGCATACACTCCGCGCTTTAAATCAAGCCCCAGCGCCTTAGCCCGCTCTGCGGCAAGGTCTCTGAGCTTTCGGTCATACGCATTTGTCATATCAAAGAAGCGTTCGCCGAGCTCCTCCGGATTTCTGCCTCTCAGAGGGGAATCAAACCAGGGCTTGATATGATCCTCGATCAAAACAACATCGCCCGGCGCAAATTCAGCGTTTACCGCACCGCTTGCATTTGTCAGCACAAGATTGCATATTCCCAGAGCTTTCAGCATATGGACAGGGAACACAGCCTCCCGCATGGAGTAACCCTCGTAATAATGGAGCCTGCCCTGCATGACAGCAGCCGGTACTCCGCCTATATAGCCGAGCACAAGACGGCACTTGTGCCAGTTCCCGCCGATATCCGGAAAGCCCGGTATATCACCGTACGGGATCACCACCGCCTCCTCGGCCGTATCCGCGATACCGCCGAGGCCTGTGCCCAAAACCAATGCGGTTTGCGGACGGAGCTGTGTTTTTGATTTAATATATTCAGCAGCTTCAATATACGGAAACGCCATCATTATCTCTCCTATTTAAAATACTTTACTCCGCTTTCAAATATTTTCTGGTCAATATTGCCGCTTATATTTTTGTAGATATTCTCGCCGATACGCTCAGAATGTCCCATCTTTCCGAACACTCTGCCGTCCGGACTTGTTATACCCTCGATAGCATAATATGAACCGTTCGGGTTATATGGCATCTCATAGGTCGGACTGCCGCTGAGATCCACATACTGCGTTGCTATCTGACCGTTTTTCTCCATTTCGGCAATAACCTCGGGAGATGCGACAAATCTGCCCTCACCGTGCGATACTGCTACCTGATGGATATCCCCAAGCTCTACGCTTGACAGCCACGGTGACTTTACTGAGGATATTCTGGTCGAGACTATCTGCGACACATGCCTGCCTACCGTGTTAAACGTCAGTGTCGGGCAGCTGCTGTCAACCTCTCTGATTTCCCCGTAAGGTACCAGGCCGAGCTTTACCAGCGCCTGAAATCCGTTGCATATGCCGAGGATAAGTCCGTCGCGCTTATTGAGCAGCTCCATTACCGCCTCTTTCAGCTTTTCATTCTCAAACGCAGCCTTTATGAATTTGCCGGAGCCGTCGGGCTCATCGCCGCCGCTGAAGCCGCCCGGTATCATCAGTATCTGAGCGTTCTTTACAGATTTTACAAACCTGTCGATAGATTCCTCGACATGCGACTGCTTTAAATTCTTAAAGATTTGTATGTCGGTCTTTGCCCCCGCCCTCTCAAACACACGCGCCGTGTCATATTCACAGTTGGTGCCCGGGAACACGGGAATAAACACTCCGGGCTCTGCAAACTTTACAGCCGGAGCGGAAGTGTTTCTGTGTGAGCAGTTAAACGGCTTCATTCCGACGTCGTCATATTTTGCCTTTGTCGGGTACACACCCTCAAGAGGCTTTTTCCATGTATCAATAATCTCATCTATCGGGATCTCTTCGTCCGATATCCTTATCATACCGTCATCGGTAGTGCGTCCTATGCGTATCGTCTCGATCTTGTCTTTTATGACGCCGAAAGATTCACCGCGGAGCTCAACTATCACTCCGCCGCAGCACGCATTGAACAGATCCGCGCCGTCATAGCACGGCGCAAATTCAAATCCAAGTTTGTTTCCGGCAGCAGCTTTAATCACCGCTTCCATTACACCGCCGTAGCCTACGGCATATGCGCTTCTTACGATGTTGAATTTATCATCCGATATCATCAGATAAAGCATATCATAAAGATGCTTCAGGCTCTCAAAGCTCGGGAGATTGTTTTCGTCATATTTCGGCTTAAACAGGAATACCGAGCTTCCGGCGCTCTTAAATTCGCTCGAAACCGCTTTTCTCGCGTCAAGAGGCGCAACGGAAAAAGAAACCAGCGTCGGCGGAACGTCAATATCGTTAAACGAACCGGACATCGAATCCTTTCCGCCTATCGAGCCCAAAGACAGCTGCTTTTGAGCGTAAAATCCGCCCAGCAGCGCCGCAAGCGGCTTTCCCCAGCGTTTCGGATCGCTTCCGAGTCTTTCGAAATATTCCTGGAACGTCAAGTAAACATCCTTGTAGTCCGCACCGGCGCACACCGCCTTTGTCACGGAATCAACGACCGCGCAGACTGCGCCCGCAAACGGGTTTGCCTTTGAAATCTTTGGATTATAACCGTAGGCCATGACCGTTGACGTATTTGTCTCACCGTCAAGCACGGGGATCTTAGCCACCATACTTTGCTGCGGGGTCAGCTGATATTTGCCGCCGTACGGCATAAACACGGAGCCCGCTCCGATCGTGCTGTCAAAGCGTTCGACCAAGCCTTTCTGCGAGCACACATTTAAATCACTGACCAGGGTCATTATCTTATCTCTGTAACTGCCGCTGCCGGCGCCGAACTTAAACATCTCCGTACCGAAATCATCGATATCTATCTCCGCATCGGCAATTTTAACAGCGCCGTTCGTGTTCAGAAATTCTCTTGAAATGTCACAGATGACCTTATCTCTCCAGCGCATGACCAATCTCGGCGACTCAGTGACCTCAGCCACTACGACCGCTTCCAGATTTTCCTTATCCGCTTCGGCGATAAACCTTTCGGCGTCTGCGGCTCTGACAACTACCGCCATTCTCTCCTGAGATTCGGAAATTGCAAGCTCTGTGCCGTCAAGTCCCTCATATTTTTTGGGGACCTTGTCAAGGTTAATATCAAGGCCGTCCGCAAGCTCGCCTATTGCGACCGAAACGCCGCCCGCGCCAAAATCGTTGCAGCGTCTTATCATGGTCGTTACTTCGTTTTTCCTGAACAATCTCTGCAGCTTGCGCTCCACGGGCGGGTTACCTTTCTGCACCTCTGCACCGCAGGTCTCAAGTGAGGAGCTGTCATGGGCTTTAGATGAACCGGTCGCTCCGCCGCAGCCGTCACGTCCGGTCATTCCTCCGAGAAGAATTACAACATCTCCGGGCTCCGGCCGCTCGCGCACAACGTTCTTCTTGGGAGCAGCCGCAATGACTGCGCCAATCTCCATACGCTTTGCCACATATCCCTCATCATATATTTCGTTTACAAGGCCTGTGGCAAGTCCTATCTGGTTGCCGTAAGAGCTGTAGCCCTCAGCAGCGCCAAGCACCAGCTTGCGCTGCGGAAGTTTGCCCTCAAGCGTTTCTTTAAGCGTTTTTCGCGGATCCCCGGCGCCTGTGACGCGCATAGCCTGGTATACATAAGAACGTCCTGACAGCGGATCTCTGATAGCTCCGCCCAGACAGGTAGCCGCTCCGCCGAACGGCTCGATCTCCGTCGGATGATTATGCGTCTCATTCTTAAACATAACCAGATAATCTTCCTTTGAACCGTCGGTCTTTTCGACCTCGACCTCTATTGAGCAAGCGTTTATCTCCTCGCTCTCGTCCAAGGCCTTGAGAACTCCGCGCCGTTTCAATTCCTTAACGGCTATCGTGGCAACATCCATCAGGCAGATATTCTTCTGCTTCTCGCCGTACACGAATTTTCTTGATTCCAAATAGTCGTTATACACACTTTTTATAAAATCATTCTCTATTTTAATATTGCTGAGTTTTGTTGAAAAAGTTGTGTGACGGCAATGATCCGACCAGTACGTATCGATCATCCTGATCTCGGTCAGTGTAGGATCTCTCTTTTCCGTATCCTTAAAATAGTCACGGCAGAATTTTATATCGTCCTCGTCCATTGCCAGACCCAAATCGTCAATCATCTTTTGGAGTGCGCTGTCGTCCATGCCGATAAAACCGTCAACCACAGCAACATCCGACGGCTCGCTAAGTTTATCGATAAGCGTTTCCGGCTTGTCCATTGACGCAGCACGCGCCTCCACCGGGTTTATGCAGTATGCTTCAGCGGCTCTTAAATCTTCATCACTTATATCGCCTGTTAGGATTATCACCTTTGCAGTCCTAACCAGCGGCTTCTCGCCCTCTGTCATTATCTGCGCGCACTGTGCCGCACTGTCCGCCCTCTGGTCAAACTGACCCGGCAGATATTCATAGGCAAAAAACTTATCACTTTCAGGAATATCTATCTCATCGAAAAAAACATTATCGACCTGGGGCTCGGCAAAGACGACAGGCAGCACGGAATCAAGCTCGCTGTCGGTTATACCGTCAATGTCATAACGGTTTATTACCCGAACCCTTTTAAGGCCGGTAAGGCCCAGATTATCTATAAGATCTGTCATCAGAGCTTTCGCTTCAATATCAAAACCCTCTTTTTTTTCGACAAACAACCTCTTTATGCTCATAAAAATCCCCATTCCGCAGTATTGCTTTTTTATTTATTTTCACACGATACCATTTTAAACTTAATTCTATATTTTGTCAATGATATGCGGCGTTTTTATTCAAAGAAATTTGAATAAAAACGCCGCTCACAATACCGAAAACTCTTGCCTCAGACTTATGATTTTTCTTTTGAATCCCATCCCGGCAGTTTTTTCAGCACAGATTTCTTCACCGCATCCTTAGACGCGGTCAAAAAATCATGAAATGCGCTGATGATGAGCTCTTTAAGCTCCGGGTCTGCGATTTTTAATCTGTTATACATATACTTGCTGCTTTTGTTTATATTTGCGAGTAATTCCGACACAGAATCGCTTCTTGTCGAACGAAGGACATCAAATATAAAGGTTATAAATGCCTTGACGGTTTCATCATTTTTATCCTCAAGCCACTCGTCTATCACTTCTTTGCCAAGCTGCGACAAAGCGTCTGTCTTTTTTACATAAACAAAATTTCCCTCTTTGACCTCCCAGTTAAACGGATTGTGCTGATTGATAGGAAAGGCACGGCTGAGGACGACCCTGTAATTGTTATTCTTTTCAAGCAACAGCCCCACAAGCGATGCACGCGGCACTGTTTTTTCAACAATATCTTTAAGCTCGCTCTGTCTCTCAACGCTCAATGTGTCGTCTCTAAAGCCGGGGCCGTCGTGATTATACACCTTTTCGATCCTGCCGCTCTTATTTTTGTCGGTATTTGCCGCAGCATACACCGACAAATTCCCGCCTTTTGAATGCCCTCCGAGTATAAACACCCCGTCCAGCTCATCGGCGGCATCGTTAAAGTATTTCAGCGCGGACAGCTGAGCCGGAACTCCGCTCGTATATGCCATATTAAAATCCTCTTTCCAGCCCACAATACTCTTATCTGTGCCCCTGAACGCAATATAAAACTTACCCTCGCCGAGCTTAAAGGTAACTGCCGAAAACTGCTTTTCAACAAACTTGTCTATTTCGTTTATATAAAAACCTATTTCAATTTCGGAAAACCGTCTGCTCTCAGCTGCGGCCTCAATCAGCCGCTTGTTATCCCGAACCGACCAGACCCCGCTGAACAGCTCTTTATAATTTTCATGTGCCGGCAAATCCTTAATTTTTATTGAGAACTGCCGGTCTTTATCCAGCACCGCCCCAAAATTCAAATAAGATATCTGCGACAAAATCAAGCTGTCAACTTCGCAAAACGCAGCCTCATCAAAGTTTTTACCGCCGTTCTTTTTAATATATGTTATTATATTTCCCATAATAATCACCATTTTGTTTTTCAATGAATTATATATTACTTGCTGACAGCTAATCTCTGCGTTAAAAAGGGGGGTGTAAAAAAATCGCCCAGAGCGTTCAAGGGCAAAAAACTTGACGATATTTACTTTTAATGTGCTCAAAAAATTAAAACATCCCATTAAATGCAGAAAATCCGCCCTTTTGAGCGGATTTTCTATGTTTATGCCCTTGAACTACGAACAAAAATCACCCTCGGA
>DXIJ01000041.1 GCA_019112945.1 Candidatus Monoglobus merdigallinarum
TAAAATATCTTGCTATCGGAGATATTTCATGATATAATAAATTGAGTTATGCAAAATTAGAATAATTGCGGAGGAATAATTAATGAGTGAGGCGACAATGACGTATGCGATGACCTTTTTATTGGCCATGACGCCTATATCCGAGATCAGAGGTTCCATAATTTTCGGCCTGACGCAGGTCGAGCATACTCTCGGAAACATATTGGAGATTTACACCTTGTCCGTTATAGCCAATTTTATACCGGTGCCGTTTATACTCTGGGCGTTCAGGCCGATAATGAAATGGCTGAAAAAGACAAAGCTTTTCGGAAGATTTGCGGATTGGCTGGAGAGGCGCACGCACAGAAAAGCCGGGAATATGTCCGAAAAGAGCGCCAAGGCGGCAGCGGCAGCGCTGTGTATTTTTGTAGCGATCCCGTTTCCTACAACGGGAGCATGGACAGGCTCTATGATCGCCGGTCTGCTTGATATGAGAGCGCGGTATGCTCTTCCCGCAATATTTGTCGGTATAATGGTAAGCGGACTGATAATGACCCTGCTTATGACAGGCATACTGAACCTGGGTGCGTTCGGCGAGTGGCTGCTGAATGTATAGTTTAGCATATCGGATTTCAGTCCGATAACAATAGTTTAAGACATATTTAATTCGAAAGGAAATTCCAATGGACGGTAATAATCAAATAAGCGGCAGGCAGTCTGCCGGGGGACGGAAGTCAATGCTTATAATAGGCATTATTCTGCTGGTGATCTCACTTTTTCTTGCATCGTTTGTATTTTCTTATTATATCATAATCGATCCCGTGGGAACTCAGAACAGCGAGCTCCGAAACCTTACAAGGGAAAACGAGCAGCTCAGGAACGACGCTCAGCTTCTTCAGGATCAGCTGAGCGTTGTAGAATCCGAGCTGGAATCCTACAGGAGACGGTACGGCAGCCTGAGCTCTTCGGGAAGCTCCGACGACGATGAGGAGAGCACGGGCAGTTCGTCGCGCCGCAGTTCCTCCGGAGAAAGCAGCTCATCAAGGGCTTCGGGCTCTTCGGGCTCTTCGGGCTCATCGAGTTCATCCGGCTATGATGAGAGAACATTGAACATGGATAATGATTAATAATATTAACCTTATTATTCTTAAGGGGGAAGATAAATGACACCAAAATATAAAAGGATAATGATAAAGCTCAGCGGCGAGGCTCTGGCCGGCAGCGGGGGCTTTGGCCTTGATCATGAGAAGATAAATTCTATAGCCGCCGAGATCAAGAGATGCTACGATATGGGCACGGAGATCGGAATAGTTATAGGCGGCGGCAATTTTTGGCGCGGCCGTGACGGAGAGGGTATGGATCGTTCACGCGCAGACCACATGGGAATGCTGGCCACTGTTATCAATTGCCTGGCTATGCTGGATGCGCTTGAACGTCTCGGCGTTGAGGCGAGGGTTCAGACTGCGATAGAGATGCGCCAGATAGCAGAGCCGTACATAAGGCTGAGAGCGGGCAGGCATCTTTCAAAGGGGCGTGTGGTGATATTCGGCTGCGGCACCGGAAACCCGTTCTTTTCGACCGATACGGCGGCTGCGCTCAGAGCTGCCGAGATAGGCGCAGAGGTTATTTTGCTTGCAAAGAAGATAGACGGTGTATATGACAGCGACCCGAAAGTAAACCCGAATGCCAAGAAGTTTGATAAGCTGACGTTTATGGACGTGCTGAACAAGGGCCTGGGAGTTATGGATACGACGGCGGCCACGCTTTGTATGGATAACAACATACCGCTGCTTGTTTTCGGACTTGACGAGCCCGAAAATATAGTAAAAGTTCTCTGCGGCGAGAATATCGGCACAGTAGTATCATAATAATATAACAATACGAAAGGATTTTTATTTATGAAAGATTCAGAGAGGAAAATGAGAAAAGCGATCGATGCGCTTGAAAGAGACCTAAATCAAATTCGTGCCGGACGTGCAAACCCTGCAATACTCGACAGGGTCACCGTAGAATATTACGGAGTACCCACTCCCCTCAATCAGGTCGGAACTGTCTCCGTACCCGAGGCGCGTATGATGATAATCCAGCCGTGGGACGCATCTATCTTAAAGGATATCGAAAAGGCGATCAATGCTTCCGATATAGGCATTCACCCGAACAATGACGGCAAGGTGATAAGGCTCAACTTCCCCCCGCTTGACGGTGAGCGCAGAAAAGAGCTTGTAAAGGGCGTTTCAAAGCGCGGCGAGGAAGCCAAGGTCGCAGTGCGCAGCGTCAGACGCGAAGCGATAGAGAAGTTCAAGAAGCAGAAGAAAGCGGGCGAGGTCACCGAGGACGGCCTGCTTGATCTTGAGGACGATATCCAGAAGCTGACCGATAAATTTGTAAAGGAAATCGACTCTATTGTAAAGGAAAAGGAAAAGGAAATCCTTGAGGTGTAAGCGGTGCTGTTTTTTAAGAAGAAGATAAAGCATATCGATACCGGCGATATCGACCCGAGCCGTGTGCCGCAGCATGTAGGCATAATCATGGACGGAAACGGCCGTTGGGCAAAGCGCCGCGGTATGCCGAGGAGCGTCGGGCACAAGGCGGGAGTTGACACGCTTGAAAGGATTGCGGATTACTGTAACGCCGTAGGTGTAAAGGCGCTTACGGTATACGCGTTTTCGACAGAAAACTGGAAGCGTTCGGCCGAGGAGGTCGGGGCGCTGATGAATTTATTTTATCATTACCTGACGATAATTGAAGAAAAGTTTAGAAACAGGAATATCAAGCTCCGGTTCAGCGGAGATACGGCTGCGTTCAGCGACAAGCTGCAAAAGGCGATAGACCATGCCGTTGAGGTCACATCAAGCGGTGACGGGATGATACTTAACGTTGCAATGAACTACGGCGGCAGAGACGAGATCGTCAGGGCGGCCCGCAGCGCGGCGGACGCTGTCTCGCGCGGAGAGATAACTCTTGAGGGAATTGACGAGGAATATTTCGGTAAGCTGCTGTATACGGCAAATCTTCCGGAGGTCGATCTTATCATCAGACCCAGCGGAGAACAGCGGCTGTCCAATTTTTTGCTGTGGCAGGCGGCCTATGCCGAGTTCTGGTACAGCGATATATGCTGGCCTGATTTCAGCGAGCAGGATATGAAGCAGGCGATCATTGATTATCAAAACCGTTCAAGGCGTTTTGGCGCATAATAACGTTTTAGGAGGCGCAGGGCTATGAAACCCGGACTGAAAGCAAGAGTACTGACTGCCGTTATAGGGATACCTATCATCATTTTAATACTTATTGCTCCGGCATGGGTGATGCTGATAGCGGTAATTCTGTGTTCTCTGGCCGGGCTCTATGAATTTTACAGCGCGGTCGGGCTTATCAAAAAGACACGGCTGCTGGCTCTGTTCGGATTTTTGGGCGGCGCTGTTGTTCCGCTGTGCCATATGATGCCTCCGCGTGAGATATTTACCTGTGCTTTTTTGTTTTTGTTTATATTGTTTCTTGTAATGCTCGGCAGCCACAGGAGGGTGCTTATAACCGATATTTCAATGCTGATAATGGGGCTTATATACGTTCCGTTTTTGCTTTCGAATATTCTGTATACAAAGCAGCTTGAGTATGGGGATTTTATAGTCTGGCTGATCTTTGTCGGTGCGTTTGTGACCGACTCGTGCGCTTTCTTTGCCGGCAAGGCGTTTGGCAGGCACAAGCTCTGTCCTAACATAAGCCCCAAGAAAACGGTCGAGGGCGCGATAGGCGGGATTGTCGGCTGCGGACTTGCGTTTTTGCTGTTTGCACTGATAGTCAACACGTTTTTTAAGCCTTATCTCGGCGGAGCAAGCATGAATTACGGCAGCATGTTCGTGCTCGGATTGTTGTCGTCCTTTGCGGCACAGGTCGGAGACCTTACCGCATCGCTCATAAAGCGTCAGTTCGGGATAAAGGATTTCGGCAGTCTCTTCCCGGGGCACGGGGGAATGCTCGACAGGTGCGACAGCATAGTCCTGGTTGCGCCGACGGTATTTTTGTTCGCTGCACAGTTCAGCCTGTTTATATGATTTAGAGTATTTTGCGGCCGGGGAGGGGGCGTTTGCTGCGCTTCGTTCTCCTGCCGCTTTTAATTTTCAGGTATTTTAATTAGATAATGGTGATATAATGAATAAAAAAGATGATAAGCTGAGGATTTCAATTTTAGGCTCGACCGGCTCGATAGGCACACAGGCGCTGGAGGTCGTTGACGACTTAAAAGGCGTTAAGGATATTGAGGTCACAGGTATCTGCGGCGGCAGCAATATCAGGCTGCTGGAGCAGCAGGCGCGGAAGTACAGGCCAAGGCTTGCCGCAGTCGCCGATGAAAAAAAGGCGGGTGAGCTAAAGACGCTTTTAGCGGATACCGCGACAAAGGTGCTTGCGGGTGAAGACGGATTGATCGCCGTTGCGACGGAGCCGAGCGCCCGTATGGTGCTGTCGTCTATCGTGGGCTTTGCGGGTCTCGTGCCGACAATGCACGCCATAGAGCAGGGCAAGGATATTGCGCTTGCAAACAAGGAGACGCTTGTGACCGCCGGCAGTATTTTTATGGACGCAATAAAAGAGCACGGGGTAAGGCTGCTGCCGGTAGACAGCGAGCACTCGGCGATATTCCAGAGTATGCAGGGAGGCCGCAGGGGCGAGGTCAAAAAGATACTGCTCACCGCGAGCGGCGGGCCGTTCTTCGGCATGACCGAGGGAGAGCTTAAAAATGTGAAAAAAGCGGACGCGCTTAAGCATCCGAACTGGAGCATGGGCGCAAAGATAACAATAGACAGCGCGACTATGATGAACAAGGGCCTTGAGGTCATAGAGGCCAAGTGGCTGTTCGGCGTCGGTATTGATGACGTGGAGGTAGTCGTGCACAGGGAGAGTATAATCCATTCAATGGTGGAGTTCTGTGACAAGAGCATAATAGCGCAGCTGTCCCTGCCGTCAATGAAGCATCCTATACAATACGCGTTCACATATCCGGAGCGTATGCCCTCACCCGACAAAGAGGTGGATTTCGGCGAACTCGGGTCTATGACGTTTTTCAGGCCGGACTATGAGAACTTCCGCTGCCTCAGCCTCGCGAAAGAGGCAGGTCTGGCAGGCGGAACCGTGCCGACTGTAATGAACGCTGCCAACGAGGTCGCGGTTGGTATGTTTCTGCGCGGCGAGATAGGCTTTTTGGATATAGCGGATATGGTCGGGCGCGCGATGGATGAGATAAAGCCGATAAAGGAGCCGACGCTTGAGGAGATAATCGAAACTGACAGAGAGGTGCGTGAAATATGTCAACATTTTTGACAATTATAGCTGCAATAATCATTTTTGGAATAATAATATTTGTTCATGAGCTCGGGCATTTCATAACTGCAAGGATATTCGGGGTGGCAGTAAACGAGTTTGCGATAGGCATGGGACCCGTAATATACAAAAAGCAGGGCAAAAAAACGCTGTATTCTCTGCGGGCAATACCAATGGGCGGCTTCTGCGCAATGGAGGCGGAGGACGAAGAGAGCCCGAGGCCGGACGCGTTTACAAACAAAAAGCCGTGGCAGAGAATGATAATCCTCGCTGCGGGCGCGGGCATGAACCTGATACTCGGATTTTTGATAGTTGTGATAATAGTTACAGCCTCTGCGGTACAGACGGGCGGTATTGTCTCAACTACTATCGAGAGCGTCGAGGCGGAGAGCGACGCGGCAAGGTTCCTGCAGCCGGGCGACAGGATCGTCGGAATAAACGGTACGCGGGTGAATATAAAGCGCGACCTTTCGTTTGAGCTCAGCATGTATGACGGCACGGGCGAGTGTGAGTTAAAGTTCAGGCGTGACGGAGAGACCTATACCGAAACATTTACTCCAATGGAGGTGACGCTGGAGGACGGAACTCCTTACTATCTGGTAGGGTTCACGGTGCAGCAGAGCCCCATAAACCTGTGGACTGTCGTAAGGGAGAGCTTCTACCAGACGATATGGATGGTAAAACTTGTGTTTGTGTCGCTCGGAATGCTGTTTACCGGCGAGGCCGGAGTGTCGGATATGTCGGGGCCGGTCGGCGTGGTGTCGGCCATGAGCACGGTGGCTCAGACAGGACTGCTCGATTTCATATTCTTTGCGGGATTTTTGGCGGTCAATATCGGTGTAATGAATCTGCTGCCGCTGCCCGCGCTGGACGGAGGCAGAATATTCTTTGTGCTGATCGAAATGATTTTCAGGAGACCTATACCGAGGGAAAAGGAGGGCTATGTGCATTTCATCGGCTTTGTGCTGCTGATCGCGCTGATGCTGTTTGTTACCTGGAACGATATTGTGCGGCTCTTCACCGGCGGCTTTAACATATGAACGTAGGGGTTAGGCAACGTAGGGATTAGGGATTAGCGAATAGAGAATAGGACTTAGGCGGGTTAATCCCCGCCTAAATTTATGGTTTAACGCTTTACGTAAAGCGTACTGCAAACTACGGCAGGCTTGCGGCAGCAAGCACAGCGGTGCGCAGTCGCGGAATAAGGCAGGAAGTATAGGTTTAAATCCTAATCCCTAAGTCCTAATCGCTAATCTCTACGTTGGTGCGCAGTCGCGGAATAAGGCAGGAAGTACAGGTTTAAATCCTAATCCCTATTCGCTAATCTCTAATCGCTACGTTGGTGCGCAGTCGCGGAATAAGGCGCGAATTTTATATCGCACAAACCGTTTAGTTATAAACACTCCCGCGCCTCCGCACCTGCGTCAAAGCAAGCTCTGCTTGTTCGTTTCCGTGCAAAGCACGAAAAGCTCACCCGCTTCACTGCTTTTCCTTTCAAACAAAAGTCCGCTGCGCCGGGACTTTTGTTTGGTTAAGCAAGGGCTCACCTACCGGAGTTTGGGTCTACCCTAAAATATAGGGTAGCTGATAACGCCTTTTGCAAGGCATTGACCTCTGGTAACGCAGATATTAGCAATTAGTAAATAGCGATTAAAATATAACGAGTTATTTAACCAAATAATAATTTTGATTAATGCTTCTTTAAAGCGTTAATCAATAACTTAGGTTATTTTATATAAAATTTATTCCAAAGTTTTGTATATTTTTACATTGAAATCATTGCCAAATAAGGGAACTTTTTTAATCAAAATAACGTCTGTTAATATAAAAGGTATTTTTTGCACCTTTTAACAATAATTTAAATCGGAGGTTTAGGCAATGAGAAAACTATTATCACTTTTACTGTCTGTTATCATGACAGTTTCGCTTCTCTGCGGACTGACCGTTACAAGCGTCAGTGCGGCGGAGACTATTGAGATATCCAACGTTGCGGACTTGATGAGTATGGCTGACAGTCCAAACGCTAACTTCTATCTCTTAAACGATATAGATGCGGAGGATTTCTCGTGGCAGTCTGTACCGTCGTTTTCGGGTAATTTTTACGGCAACGGCTACAGCATATCGATAAAGGGTGCGCCTTTGTTCGAAACAATAGAGAGCGGCGCGACCGTGCAGGACTTGAGTATCTGGGGCACGGAGGTGAGCGGTGAGACAAATGTCGGAGTTATAGCGGGAACTTTAAAGGGAACCGTTAAAAACTGTTATGCCATGGGCTATGCAAGCGGAACCTCTGTTGTCGGCGGCCTTGCGGGTCTTATCGACGGCGGAACTGTCTCCGACTGCTATGCTTCGGTCACCGTTTCGGGAAGTTCGGGAACAATAGGCGGCTTCGCGGGCAAGGCTGAAAATGCCAATATTTCAAGGTGCTATTCGACTTCGACCGTCAGCGGCTCAACCGTTGAAGCAGGTGCGTTTATTGGAAACAATAGTTCGTCAACAATAACAAACTGCTACTACGGCTCAGACAACAGCTCTCAGTTCCTCGGCGTGGGCATGGGCTCGGACACAGTCACGGGACTGAGCTCGGCGCAGATGAATTTGGCCTCGAGCTTTGCGGGCTTTGACTTTACAAACACCTGGAATATTATCGAGGGGGTTACAAGGCCGAGACTTATCTCGATAAACGGCCTCGGAACTCAGCAGAGCCCGTACAGGATACATAACACCACGGATTACAGTGAGCTTCTGTCGGCAGGCTGCGGCTCTGCCAACGCGGGCAAGTATTATCGCCTCGACTATGATATCGAAGGCGACCTGACTACCATAGGAAGCAATGACAACCGTTTTACCGGAATATTCGACGGTAGCAATCATGTTATAAGAAGCAATGACAACGCACTGTTCGGTGCGGTCGAGAGCGGAGCAACTGTAAAAAATGTTGTTTTATACGGCGGCTCGCGTACTTCGGCAGACGTATTCGGGTTTGTGGCAAACGTGAATTACGGTACTATTGAAAATTGTCATGTTTATGATTCCGGCATTGCCGGAAGTAAAGACTTGGGCGGAATTGCCGGAGAGAACGTAAACGGTACGATAAGCAGGTGCAGTGTTGTAAACACAGCTGTTTCCGGCTCGCAGACAGGCATTGCGGGGATAGCCGGATATAATAGCTTTGGTACGATTTCCGAGTGCGTAGTTCGTGACGGACGGATCAGCAGCGGACAAAACAGTATCGGCGGAATTGTGGGCGATAATACCGGCGGTTTGGCGGAAAACTGTCTGGTCTGGGGTACAAGCGTGCGCTCCTCGACAAGCGAAGCCGGGGGTATAGCCGGCAGGCTGTATAACGGTACGCTCAGAAACTGCTATGCCAACCAGAGTACGACAGCGGCCGAGAACGCCGGCGCTATAGCCGGAAATATTATAGAGGACGGGCTCATTCAGAATTGTTATTATAATTCCGAAAGGACTGCCGCTGCGGTAGGCAGTACCGGCGATACGACCGGAGCGCTGACATCGGGAGGCACAAAGAGCACATCGAGCTTCTCGGGTTTCGATTTCGGCGCTGTATGGGCGACCGACCCGGACGGAGATATGACTGTCGCGGCAGTATCCGGACGCGGAACTAAGGAGAACCCTTATATCATAAGAAGCGGCTACGACTGGAACAACGCGGGCGACGGCATAAACGCGGCGGGAGAGCGCAGCTACTATGCGCTTGGCAACACCGCATACGGAGCAGGAGCTATTGACAGCTTCAGCGGCAGCCTTGACGGACGCGGACATATCATGAGAGGCGGCACGATTACGAACAATTTGACCTCGAGCGGATATATAGGCAACGTCGTGGTATTCGGCGGCAGAGCGGCGCAGAATGTAAACGGCGGAAAGATAGAGAATACCGCTGCAATATCCGTCCCGAGCTCAAACGGAGGATTTGTTGGGACGCTCAGCGGCGGCAGCATATCAAACTGTGCGGCGTTCAGCGGCTCAATATCATCTGACAGCGCAGCGGGCGGCTTTGCGGCTCAGGTCTCTGGCGGAAGCATAATAAACAGCTATGTAAGAAATATATCTGTCGGCGGCAGCGGCTTTTCGGGCGGCTTTGTGGGCAACAACTCGGGCGGCAGAATAAGCAATTGCTACGTATACGACGGTGAGGTCTCAAGCTCAAACACAGCGGGCGGCTTTGCGGGACGTAACGACAACGGCGGAGTTATAGAGAACTGTTATACAAACGCAGCGGTCTCAGCAAGCGGGAGCTACAGCGGCGCGTTTGTCGGAATGAACTATGCGATAATACAGAATGTGTTTGCGGACAATAGTGCGGCTGCGGCGTTCGCGGCGCTTGACGAGGGAACGAGCGCGGGCGTGAGCCTTAGCTCGGACGGCGCGGTGATGCCGAGCGCGTTTATAAAGACCGCTTCAACCAACTTGACGGTAAACGATACCACAGTATATACGCAGGCTGACCAACCGACTGCCCAAACAGGTCTTACCGATATCAGCGGACACTGGGCGGAGGCGACTATACGCAGCCTTGTTGAAAAGGGCGTGGTAAACGGCTATGAGGACAATACGTTCAGACCCGAGGACAACGTGACCAAGGGCGAGTATATCAAGCTGCTTATGACGGCTACGGAAAGCGGTACAAGCAGTAACTTTACAAACTATCAGGACGTGAATGCATCCTGGGCAAGAGAGTTCGTAAGCCGCGCGGTAGAGCTGGGTATCTGTGATAATGTGAACACCTCGGCTACGATGTTCGGCGTTGACGAGCCGATAACAAGAGCTCAGGCTTCTGCACTCATGGGCAGACTGCTTGCGCCGGACGTTACGGGAACGCCAAACTTCACGGATTCTGCGTACATACCCGACTGGGCGGCAAATCCGATATATGCGAGCGTGCAGCTCGGTCTGCTCGCGGGCAATGACGACGGCACATTCAGACCGATGAACAACCTGACCCGTGCCGAGTCTGCAACGATTATAGAGAGAATAATGAATCTTCCGACAGAATAAATATAAAAAATCGGTAGTAAGAATCGTTATCTTTGGGCGGGGCGGCTGTATTGCCGCCCCGCTTTAGGTAACGGGAACATTTGCGGAGGATATTTTATAATGAAAAGTTTATTTAATAAATTGCTTGCGCTGCTTTGCGCTGCGGCGATAGCTGCTGCACAGCCGGTGTTTGCGTCCGAGGACATATCCGCAGTCTCGCCCGATGGGGAGATTAGCGCATACATAGAAGTCGTAGACGGACAATTGCTTTATACGGTCAAATACCGTGATACTGTTGTTCTCGACCGTGCGCGGATAGGGATAAACACCGAAAATGCGGATTTTTCGGTGGGAGCGGAGATCATAGGGATAAGAGAGAACGTTATAGATGAGACGTACCCCATGCTGACAGGCAAAGCGTCGAGTTATGTAAACAGGGCAAACGAGGCGGTCGTTACTCTGTCAAGGGACGGGCATATGCTTGATATATATATCCGCGCATATGACGATGGCGCGGCGTACAGATACGGCTTCCGCGAGGATACGCGGGTCTATTCGGAGACCGGCGAGTACGACTTTCCGATAGGTTCGACCGCTTTTGCGATGGAATATGAAAAATGTTACGAAAACTTTTATAACAGACATTCGCTCTCAGAGCTCATCGGAACTTACGGAATGCCAATGACGCTTGACCTTGGCGGCAGCTATGCGCTGCTGTCCGAAGCCAACCTAAACGGAAGCTATGCGGGTTCGGTGTTAAATGCCTCGGGCGGTCTGCTTTCGCTCTCGTTCGAGCCAAAGCAGACCGCGCCGGTGAGCGTTGCGGCGGGTTCATTTTCGCCTTGGCGCATGATAGCTGTCGGAGACCTTAATACTATAGCGGCGACACAGCTGCCCGAGAATTTGTCAGACCCGTCCAAGATAACGGATACAAGCTGGATACAGCCGGGCGTCAGCTCCTGGACATGGTTTAACGGCGACCCGACAAACGACCCGGAGGTGTATAAGGAGTATATAGACCTGTCAAGCGAGATGGGCTGGCAGTATGTTCTGCTTGACGAGGGCTGGCAGCCGATGGAATATGACGCACGCGGCAGAAAGACCTACAGCGGGCTGAATAGCTGGACGGCGGAGGTAATAGATTACGCAAACGCCCGAGGTGTAGGCGTTATAGTCTGGGCGGCGAGCTGGGATCTTGACGCCCCCGAAAAGCGTGAGCGACTTAAAGAGTGGGCGGCTATGGGAATAAAGGGCGTAAAGGTGGACTTCTTTGACAGCGAGACTCAGCAGACCCTAAGACTTATGGATGATATCACCTTGAAAGCGGCCGAGAACAGGCTGCTGGTAAACTATCACGGCTGCACAAAGCCAAGCGGAGAGCGCAGGACGTGGCCGAATTTGATAACGCGTGAGGCGGTATACGGCAACGAGCATTTTTTGAGCGGCGAGGGCTGGGGGCCTACGGCGGAGCACAACTGCACACTGGTATTTACAAGAAACGCGGTCGGACCTATGGACTATACGCCGGAGCTTATCGATTATTACGGCAAGAGTTATTTTTCGAATGGTCAGAAAGCGGCTCTGCCGGTGGTGTTTGAATCGGGCTTGCAGTGCCTTTCCGACAAGCCGGAGGTGTACAGAAACAGCGTGCTGTACAGCTTTCTGAAAAACCTCCCGACGACCTGGGACGAAACACGGGTGCTTGATGGGAGCATAGGCGACTACGCGGTCGTAATGCGCAGAAAGGGGTCGGATTATTATGTAGGCAGCATATGTAACGGGCAAAGAAACCCGGACCTTGACCTGAGCTTTCTCGGAGATGGAAAGTATTGGCTTGAGATGTATGCAGACGGCAGAAGCTCTGCCGAAGTCTTAAAGTATACCGCACTCGTAGACAGGACTGATATAATAACGCTGCCGCAGCTTGAGCACGGCGGCGCGGTCGTTAAGTTCACGCCGTATCAATACGGAGACGCGGAGATAAGAGATATAGGCGGGCATTGGTGCGAGACTGATATCAGAAGCCTTGCCGCGGACAGCAGACTTAATGCTTATTTTTACGGAGAGTTCAGACCGGACGAGAATATAACCAGAGCCGAGTTTGTAATGCTGCTTTGCGACGCGCTCGGGCTTGAGTACAGCGTCGGCGAGGCGAAGTTTGAGGATATAAAGACAAGCGTAGCCAAGAATTATATAAACGCTGCGGTGGAGAGAGGAATAATAAACGGAGTGAGCGCAGCCGAGTTCGAGCCGTTTTCCGAAATAACCCGCGAGGACGCCGCCGTTATACTCGGCAGATATTTGGGGCTCAGAGGCGGTATAAGCTCCGGCTTTACGGACAGCAGCGAAATTTCCGACTACGCAAAGGAATACGTGGCGCAGTGCAGCACGCGCGGCATTGTAAACGGCTACGAGAACGGAAGTTTCAGACCAAAGAACAGTATAACCAGAGCCGAGGCGGCAGCTATGATAAAGAGAGCGTCCGGTTATATAAACTAAAGCTGCTTAAGCCATATAAGGCTTAAAAACTCGGTATATGAAACGGACGTATATGGGGCGTCCAAAAGAATCGTTCGCGGCTTAAGAAGTTCGGCGCTCAACACTCCGCGCGGCTTTTTTGAATGCCCCTTTGGTAAATTCCTATAAAAGATAGCTTAAATCTTTGCGATACGACCGGGTTTATAGAGCGAAATCACTAAAACTTAAAAATCGGAAAAAATCAATTGACAAACAAAGATAATTGTGATAGAATGAATAAGCTGTCGCGGTGGAAGCGGAGCAAATAGTATGGAGCATCTCCAAAAAAAATCAAACTTTTTTCAAAAAAGGTATTGACAAAAAAAGAGAGATGTGCTAAACTATAAAAGTTGCAGCTTTTGGCGGCGGCGAAAAGAGATGTTTGAAAAATGAATAGTGAGAAAGCGGTAATGGAGAGTACTAAATAAGTAGTACCCTAT
>DXIJ01000042.1 GCA_019112945.1 Candidatus Monoglobus merdigallinarum
AATGCTTACGGTAATGCCTGTGTTTGCGCAGACCGGCAAATCCGGTTCAATTGAAGTCACTGCGAACGATGCTATACAATCACTTGATTTAACAACTCTTATGTCAGAAGAAGAAAAACAAAATATGCGAAACGGCGGAGAGGTTACGGTGAATTATACGATAGAGTTTGTGGGCTCAAGCATTGAGAATACAGCAAAGTATGTCGATTTGGTTGCAGGCGATGAGCCGACTGCTGTGTCAGACGACCCTGCCGAAAACAGATATCTCAGAACGAGAATATATCATCATTGGCCACAGCTTGATATGTTCATCGGAAATGCAGATAATTATGATGGTTCAAAAGATGAATACATAGATAAAGCAAACTCGATTTATAAAAGAGTGTTAAATGTTGGCGGAAGTTTTACCAAAGATGATAATACATATACCTATAACACCGAAATAGTAATAGACAATAATGCACACACGTTGACACAGGTAACAAACGGATTTAATGGAAAAACAGCCTTGTCGGGCAATAATCGCGGAAAAAAATACAAATTTGCGGTAAGCGATAAAGTTGACAAAACCAAGCTGACGCTTGTAGCTTGGAATAACGGCGATGAGAGCGCAAGAATTGCATATTCCGTAAAGGATATTACTGTCAGCGTGGCTGCGCCGGAGCCGTATCTTTCGCTTGATAAGGATTTTGCAAGAATAGACGGTGACGGCAAGGTAACAATCACACCAACGTGCACAAACTTTGATGCCGCATATTTGAAATGGGAACGCGGCGGAAGTGCTATGACGATGGAACGCGGAGAAAAGGGAGCTATAACAGTCAGCAAAGGCAATGCACAGCCCGGTGACGCCGAGACATTTACTGCTTCATACACAAACGGTGACACAACACTTAAGGCCTCCTGCACACTGGTTTATGTTCCCGATAACGGCTATACATTATACGATGATAACGGCTCGGCATATATGTATCTGGGCAATAAGTCGCTTAGCGGCGGCGGAGGCAGTTTAGATTTTACCAAGGGTCAGACCGATATAAAAGGTAACACTTTATCAATAAGCGAGAATTTCAAGTTTTCAAACGAAGGTACTGCAACAATCACTCTGCCGGAGATAGATTTGAGCGAATGTGACTATAACAGAGTTGTTGTAAAGGTCGGTGTTGGCGATACGTATAGGAATGTGACGGTCAAGGTGGGAGACACCGAACTCGGAGAGATTCAGAATATCAATACAAATAATGGCTGGGCTAATTACAGTGACTACGGACTTTATTTTGATAACAATACAGCAAGTGGAAATGTTGTTCTTGATATTTCAAAACCTCAGGACGCCAACAGTTACGCCGGTAACTATGTTTATGTAAAGTTCCTGAAAGGCTTGGACAGTGAAGTTATTCCAAAGACAGAAGCTCATTATCAAGGCACGAAAGCAAACTTTAAAAACGGAAGTGATCGCTCGGACTCCTCAACATATAAATTTGTTGATGGCGTTAGTGAGAGCACAAAGCTGATATTTGCCGATGAAAATGAGCCCTCGGCGGTAGCTTCAAAATTTACTGAAAAATATATTAATACTATAGGATATAACGGCTCAAGCTTAGTCAAACCCACTATCAGCAATGTCAGTCTTGCTGCCGGAAGCTATAATATATATTATCTGGGATATAACAATCAGAAAACTTTCTATGCTGATATCAGCAGTGAAGGATTAACAGAAACGTTAACTTTCCCAACTAAGATAGATCAAGGTCAGACATCCGGAGTCGATATTGCTTCATCAAATGGAGAGCATACATTGAAGCTTTACACCATACCGATCACGCTGAGCAGTAATTTAACAAACGGTAAGATAGAATTTTATGTAGATATTCCTGACGATAAAAGTTACAAGAACTGGCTGCCGGATCTTTATTCCGTGGTGATTGTCAGAGATATAGGCTTTGGTGAGGGATTTGCGGACAGCGGACGCTACAGTGTGAATAGCGGCGGCGCTGACACGATTTACGGCGTTATACGTTATCTCCAAGCGTACACGGGAGCGCAGCCGGACGAGTACGGCTTCTACTTTATTGATAACGAAACCGGCAAGATAATTCAAGGCAGTAACATATCAAATACAACCGGTGATATTACGGGCGGCTTTTACGGCGACCTTAATGAAATACCGCAGGGCAGCTTTGGCAAATACAGCGCGAAAGCGTATGTAAAGGTGGGCGACACAATTTACTTTGCAAGCAGCATAGGCGGAGAGGTAACGGAGGCAAGCGATATGGTAGTATATCCGGATACTGGGAACGCCGAATAATACTTAAAACTCAAGCGTTTGCGGCGGCGGGCTGTTTCCGGCCCGGCCGCAGGCTGCGGCGACACAGGTCTGCGTCCGCACAGCGCGGGCAGCTGCTCTTTCACGGCAGTTATTGGTCTTAAAGCCGATTCCCTTCTTCTTATATTATCACGGCTGAGACCGCTTCTAACATATTTTTTTATAATGCCCGTGCTGTGCGGACGCAGATGTAAACATGATTACGAGGTGATATTTATGACAAATAAGGATAAAATGTATAAAAGCCCCCGCGCAGAGATAACCGAGTTCGAATGCGAGGATATTATTACATCAAGCGGCAGACAGTTGCTCAAAAGACCGGAAAATTCTCCCGGCAGCAGCGACTATATTCTTGTGCAGTCAAAGAGCTGGAGCGAATTGTTCAAAGAACAGCAGTAAAAGAAACTCATACACAGAAACACTATACTAAATGAGAAAGATCCGCCGCTGCGCGGGTCTTTTCTTTTGCCAATGCTCCGTTTAAATCCGTCTTTTATCTTTGCCGCTATGTTTATTTTTAATATAAATAAAGGCCAAATAACAGAATAAATACAAAAATTGCAAAAAAAACAAAAAATGCTTGACAAACGGCGGTTTTGTGATATAATGAAATGGTTCGTTTATTGGGTGAAGTGCGCCCTTTGCGGCAGATTGTTTTTATTTGCAGAGGTTTTGCTTATGGAAAGTTTAAAGCACAGAGCTAAAGCTGTCGGCGTCAAGCAGACGGCGGAGGCTGTAAAAAGCGGTTCGGCGCAGACGGTTTATATTGCCGGTGACGCGGACAGCGCGCTGACCCGGCCGATAGCGGAGCTTTGCCGCACGCACGGCACAGAGCTTATATATGTAGGCTCGAAAAAAGAACTCGGAAGAGCCTGCGGGATAGATGTACCGTCTGCTGCGGCTGCTGTATTAAAGTGTTAAAACCGCCTGTTTCTGGCGATTTTAAATATTAAATTTTTATACGGAGGTGAACATATTGCCAACATTTAACCAGTTAGTAAGAAAGGGAAGAGCTACGATTGAAAAGAAATCTACGGCTCCGGCGCTTTTAAAGGGTATGAACACTATCAAAAAGCGTCCCACAGACCAGGCTTCTCCTCAGAAGAGGGGCGTTTGTACTTCGGTCAGAACAATGACGCCCAAAAAGCCTAATTCGGCTCTGCGTAAGGTTGCCAGAGTCCGTCTTACAAACGGTATTGAAGTATCTGCATACATCCCGGGTATCGGACACAACCTGCAGGAACACAGCGTTGTTATGATAAGAGGCGGACGTATCAAGGATCTTCCCGGTGTGCGTTACCATATTATCAGAGGTACGCTCGATACATCGGGTGTGGATTCGCGCAGACAGTCAAGATCAAAGTACGGCGCAAAGAGGCCTAAATAATCAGGCTCTGCACCGTGCAAAACGGAAAATGTGTGCATATGTTTATATATAAATCTGATTATATATGACCTATATGCACGACAGTGTTTAAAAATGACATTGAGTACCTTAATGGTGAATAAACCTAATGAAGGAGGGGAAGAAAGTGCCAAGAAGAGGTCATATTGCACGTCGTGATGTATTGCCCGATCCTGTGTACAACAACAAAACAGTCACAAGACTTATCAACAATATCATGCTCGACGGAAAAAAGGGTGTAGCCCAGAGAATAGTTTATGATGCTTTTGATATTATAAAAGAAAAGACAGGAAAGGATCCTGTTGAGGTCTTTGAAGAAGCAATGAACAATGTAATGCCCGTTTTGGAGGTAAAGGCACGCCGTGTCGGCGGCGCCAACTATCAGGTCCCGATCGAGGTAAGGCCTGAGAGACGTCAGACGCTGGGGCTCAGATGGATAACACAGTTCTCCAGACAGCGCAGCGAGAGAACAATGGCAGAGAGGCTTGCAAACGAGCTTATCGACGCTACCAACAGCTCCGGCGGAGCATATAAGAGAAAAGAAGATACGCACAGAATGGCAGAGGCAAACAAGGCGTTTGCAAACTTCCGCTGGTAGTTTGTACAAAAAGGCCTTGCGCCCGGGCGGCTGCGTTGTTTATACCGCGGCTGCGCGGATGCTGCTGCTTAACTTAGTGATTTGAGGCAGAATTTGCCGTCTTTACCACAAAATATAATGCAGGGATTTCCATAAGTCTCTGTGTTGGAAGGAGTAATGTTATGGGTAGAGCGTTTTCGCTTGAGAAAACCAGAAATATAGGCATCATGGCTCATATCGATGCCGGTAAGACTACTACCACAGAGCGTATTCTGTTCTATACAGGACGTGTTCATAAAATCGGCGAAACTCATGAAGGCGCCGCAACAATGGACTGGATGGAGCAGGAGCAGGAGCGTGGTATTACGATTACGTCTGCCGCTACCACAGCGCAGTGGAAGAACCACAGGATAAACATAATCGATACGCCGGGACACGTTGACTTTACAGTCGAGGTTGAGCGTTCTCTGCGTGTTCTTGACGGAAGCGTTACGGTTCTTTGCGCAAAGGGCGGCGTTGAGCCCCAGTCTGAGACCGTTTGGAGACAGGCTGACAAATACGGCGTTCCGAGAATGGTCTATGTAAACAAGATGGACATAATGGGCGCTGATTTTTACAATGTTGTAAATATGATGAAAGAGCGTCTTAAATGTAATGCCGTGCCGATACAGCTTCCTATCGGAGCTGAGGATGAGTTTAAGGGTCTCATCGACCTTATCCAGATGAAGGCTTATGTTTACTATGACGAGCTCGGCCGTGACGAGAGAGTTGAAGATATCCCGGCAGAGCTGGCCGATAAGGCTGCCGAATACAGAGAGGCGCTGCTTGAGTCTGTCGCAGAGACAGATGAGGTGCTTATGGACAAGTACCTTGAGGAGGGCGACCTCACCGAGGAAGAGATCAAAAAGGCAATTCGTAAGGCTACGATTGCCAACGAGATGGTTCCGGTGCTCTGCGGTTCTTCATACAGAAACAAGGGCGTACAGAATATGCTTGACGCTGTTATAGACTTTATGCCGTCTCCGCTCGATGTACCGCCGATTCAGGGCATTATCCCGAGAACGGACGAAACAACGGTCAGACATTCTTCCGATGACGAGCCGTTTGCCGCTCTCGCATTTAAGATCGCGACCGACCCGTTTGTAGGAAAGCTCTGCTTCTTCAGAGTGTATTCCGGAACGCTTACGAGCGGTTCGCACGTTTATAACTCAGTAAAGGACAACAAGGAGAGAATAGGACGTATCCTCCAGATGCACGCTAATCACAGAGAGGATATAGATATAGTATATGCCGGTGATATCGCTGCCGCTGTCGGACTTAAGAATACGACAACGGGCGACACGCTGTGCGATGAGAAGAACCCGGTAATCCTCGAATCCATGGAATTTCCCGAGCCGGTTATCCGTGTTGCTATCGAGCCTAAGACAAAGGCCGGTCAGGAGAAGATGGGTATCGCGCTTGCTAAGCTGGCGGAAGAGGATCCGACATTTAAGACATACACAGACGACGAGACCGGACAGACGATCATTGCCGGAATGGGCGAGCTCCACCTTGAGATCATCGTTGACAGACTTCTGCGCGAGTTTAAGGTTGAGGCAAACGTCGGTAATCCTCAGGTTTCTTACCGCGAGACTATCAGGAAAGAAGTTGAGGTCAACCACAAATATGCACGTCAGTCAGGCGGTAAGGGTCAGTACGGTCACGTTGTGATGACAATGACGCCGCTTGAACCCGGCGAGGGCTATGTGTTTGAGAACAAGATCGTCGGCGGAGCTATCCCGAAAGAGTATATCCCGGCAGTTGACGCCGGTATCCAGGGTGCAATGCAGACGGGCGTTCTGGCAGGCTATCCTGTTGTTGACGTAAAGTGCACGCTGACGGACGGTTCATATCACGAGGTCGACTCCTCTGAAATGGCGTTTAAGATCGCGGCTTCGATGGCGTTTAAGGAAGGCTGCAAGAAGGGCGACCCGGTAATACTTGAGCCTATCATGAAAGTCGTTGTAAACGTTCCCGAGGAGTATATGGGCGACGTAATGGGAGATCTCAATTCACGCCGCGGACAGATCCAGGGAATGGAGGCAAGGACGGGTGCGCAGGAGATAACCGCTCACGTTCCGCTTTCGGAAATGTTCGGATATGCTACCGAGCTCCGCTCAAGAACTCAGGGACGCGGACAATACTCAATGGAGCCGAGCCACTTTGAGGAGCTGCCCAAGAGTATTGCCGAGAAGATCATTAAAGAGAGATCCAAATCCGAGGATTAATTCCGTAAAGTAAGACTGCTGTCTTGTTTTATTAAAATTTTAATAAAAAATACTTGAATTTTTTAAAGTTTAATAGTACAATGAGATAGTAATTTTGTTTATGGAAATTATTTGATGAATTTAAAATAAAATTAATAAAAATAAGGAGGTCATTGTAAAATGGCAAAGGAAAAATTCGAAAGAAATAAACCCCATGTTAACATTGGTACAATCGGCCACGTTGACCATGGTAAGACCACGCTTACAGCTGCTATTACAAAGGTTTTGGCTATGGACGGCAAAGCTAAGTACGAAGCTTATGACCAGATCGATAAGGCTCCCGAGGAGAGAGAAAGAGGTATTACTATCTCCACAGCTCACGTTGAGTATGAGACAGAGAACCGTCACTATGCACACGTTGACTGCCCCGGACACGCTGACTATGTTAAGAACATGATCACCGGTGCTGCTCAGATGGACGGCGCTATCCTGGTTGTTTCAGCTGCTGACGGCCCCATGCCGCAGACAAGAGAGCACATCCTGCTTTCACGTCAGGTTGGCGTACCTTATATCATCGTATTTATGAACAAGGTTGACCAGGTTGATGACGAAGAGCTTCTCGAACTGGTTGAGATGGAGATCAGAGAACTGCTTTCTGAGTATGAGTTCCCGGGAGATGATATCCCGATCATCAAGGGCAGCGCTCTCCAGGTTATCGAGTCAACTTCTACAGACCCGAACGCTCCCGAGTACGCTTGCATCCACGAGCTCATGGATGCTGTTGACAGCTATATCCCGACGCCTGACAGAAAGAGCGATCTGCCGTTCCTTATGCCTATCGAGGACATCTTCTCGATCACAGGCCGCGGTACTGTTGCTACAGGCCGTGTTGAGAGAGGTCAGCTCAGAGTTTCTGACGAGGTCGAGATCGTTGGTCTGTCAGACGAGACACGCAAGGTCGTTGTTACAGGTATAGAGATGTTCAGAAAACTTCTCGATTATGCTGAAGCAGGCGATAACATCGGCGCTCTGCTCCGTGGTGTTGCTCGTACAGAGATCGAGAGAGGACAGGTTCTTGCAAAGCCCGGCACAATCACACCCCACACTCAGTTTAAAGGTGAGGTTTATGTCCTGACTAAGGAAGAGGGCGGCCGTCACACACCGTTCTTCTCAAACTACAGACCCCAGTTCTATTTCAGAACCACTGACGTTACAGGTGTTGTTCATCTTCCCGAAGGTATAGAAATGTGTATGCCCGGCGATAACGTTACAATGTCGGTTGAGCTGACAACAACTATCGCTATCGAGGAAGGTCTCCGTTTCGCTATTCGTGAAGGCGGAAGAACTGTTGGTTCGGGCGTTGTTACCGAGATCGTTAAATAATTCTGCAAAAACAGATTATGCCCCCGGAAACTGTTGTTTTCGGGGGTTTGTTTTGCGAAAAGGAGAGGCGCTGCTGTGAATAAGATATATATAATGGACGCCGGTGTGCTGAGCGACGACAGACTTTATGAATACACGCTCAGCGGTCTGTCGGAGTACAGAAGAGAAAGGGTTGAAAACTTTAAGCAGCGGTCTGTTAAAAATCAGCGGCTTGCTGCCGGGGTGCTGCTCAGCAGGCTGCTTGGGGAGCTGGGCATTTGTGAAAAACATGTAAGGTATGAGACCGGTGAAAACGGAAAGCCGTATCTTCCGGACTATCCGGAGCTTCATATCAGCCTGTCGCATTCGGGAAGTTTGGCTGTAGCCTGCGCGGGAGATATGCGGGTCGGCTGTGATATTCAAAAAATCGGAACATTAAAGACAGCGGTTGCCGAGAGGTTTTTTTGCAAAAGCGAATATATGAGGATTTTGAGCGCGCCGCCATGCCTTGCTGCGCAGGAGTTTTTCAGGCTCTGGACGTTTAAGGAGAGCTATATAAAGCTCTTGGGAAAGGGGCTGTCGATGCCGCTGAACAGCTTTGAGATTGACTTCGGGGATAAAATAACGGTCGCCGAATCAAGCGAGGCGGGAAAATGCTTTTTCAGAGAATACAGTTATGCTCCGGGATTTTGTATAGCGCAGTGCTGCGAGGGGCAGGAGCCGTGTGCGGAAATAAAAGAAATAAATATTTAAGGAGCCAAGCCGGGCTCCTCTCATTATTTTATAGATTTTAAATCAATCATTCTCGACAGTGCCGGGTTGTATGAATGTGCGTGGCAGACAGCCAGTGCGAGGGCGTCGGCCGTATCGTCGGGCTTGGGGACTTTTTCGAGCCCGAGCATTATCTTGATAAGCTGCTGGACCTGGTTTTTTTCGGCGCGGCCGTAGCCGACGACCGCCTGCTTGACCTGAAGCGGTGTGTATTCAAAAACTCTGAGGCCGTGGTTTATTGCCGAAAGTATCAGCACGCCCCTTGCCTGCGCCACGTTGATAGCGGTTTTTTGGTTGCTGTTGAAAAAAAGTTCCTCTATTGCCAGAAACTCCGGGGCGGTACGCTCTATTACAGTGTTCAGGTCGTCGTAGATAGATTTGAGCCTGAGGTTCATATCATCGCCCGCGTCGGTCGTGATGGCTCCGTATTCCACAGTTTTAAATTTGTTGTCCTTATAGTCAATAACTCCGTAGCCGACAATGGCATAGCCGGGGTCTATTCCAAGTATTCTCATAATTTCTCCCATATTAAGGTTTGGTTAAATCATAACATGTTTTTTTTCCTAAGTCAAGCGGCGGCCGCATAGTAAATTTAAGACGGTATTAACGGCTCCCAATTAAACAAAATATACAAAAAGTATAAAAGCGCAGATTACGGTCTAATTTATTGTTGCAAAAAACAATCAAGTGTGATATAATAAATTCCTTGCAGGATAATTTCCATGCAGGTTAGAGTTTTCAATATAACTACATTTTAAGCCGCAGAGAACGGTTTTGGGCAAATGCCCGAGACTCGGCTTGAGTAATTGTAAATTTTTTTGAAAGGAGGAGGTTGTATATGAAAAACTTTAATAAGTA
>DXIJ01000043.1 GCA_019112945.1 Candidatus Monoglobus merdigallinarum
TTTTCCCTTTAAAATATTAAAGATACAGACGGATAATGGGTTAGAGTTTACGAACAGGTTTGCCAATACAGAGGCATTATCAGAGTTAGACGAGTACTTAAAAGGAGTCGGAATAGAACATCAATTGATCAGACCGGCGACGCCGTGGCACAACGGAAGAGTTGAACGCAGTCACAGAACTGATGACAAATTTTTTTACAGCAGATTAAGTTTTTACAGCCTTGAAGATTTAAATAATCAGGGAAAAGTATGGAGAAGAAAATATCAAAATATGTATCAAAGGAAATATAATTACTTATCACCGATGGAAGTATGGAAAATATATAAAAAGACAGGCATACATCCCATATATAATGATAACTTAAATAGTCTTGTCAGTCAATAGCAAGTAAATGCTCCGCACTATTGACAGACAATCCGATTTAAGTTTAAAAGTAGTTATGGGATTTAAGCAAAACTATGTTATCACTTTTTTTGGGGTGTAAATGTAACATATGTTTGACAACTACAGATAAACGAAGTATTAAATTTTAAATGAGATGTTGACAATTGTTTGTAATTGTGCTAAAATTATATTAAATTAGGAGGTGTTTCAGTGGATGAGTTAACATTGCTGATAAAGCAGGAAATCAAAAAGCAGTACCGCAGCGTTCGTCAATTTGCGTTCAGCGTCGGTATTGCGCAGACCACGGTTGTCAGTGCGCTCAAGAACGGCGTTTCGGGCACAGGTTTCAGTACGGTAATGAAAATTTGTAAGGCTTTGAATATTCAAGTTTTTGATTATACAACGCCGCTTGTTATTAATGACAATGTTATTACATTGCTCAAAAAATACAATGCTTTAGACAAATTAGCTGAACACACCGTACAAACTGTGCTTAACGTTGAATACGAAAGATGTAAAGCTGACGCTTTAAAAAGTACAAGACGCTAACAGCCGGTAATTTGTGTGAGCTTTTTACTTAGTCATGCTTTTCTGCATGATTTAAATATGCAACTCGCCAAAGAAAAAAGAGAGGCTTTTCGGCCTCTCTTATTTTTTGCATATTATTAATCAGGCGTTCTTTGCAGCCTCAGCAACCGCCTTTGCCACTGCGCCCGCAACTCTTTCATCAAAGGCCTTGGGCAGGATATATTCCTCGCTGAGCTCATCGTCCGACACGAGCCCGGAAATCGCATTGCACGCCGCTATCTTCATTTCCTCGGTTATACTTGAGGCCATAGCGTCAAGAGCGCCTCTGAAAATACCGGGGAAAGCAATAACGTTGTTTATCTGATTAGGGTAATCGGAGCGTCCTGTTCCAACGACCCGTGCGCCGCCTTTTTTTGCATCCTCCGGCATTATTTCCGGTACAGGGTTAGCCATTGCGAAAACTATGGGCTCCTCTGCCATAGACCTTACCATATCGGGCGTAACAATGTTGGGAGCCGAAACGCCTACAAAAACATCAGCCCCCTGCATAACCTCTTCAAGGCTGCCGGTTTTCTTTTCGGGATTTGTCACCTTTGACATCCTCTCCTGCTCGGGATTTAGCCCGTTCATGTTCTCGCAAATAGCCCCCAGCTTATCGACCAGGATAATATTCTTTGCACCGATATTTATCAGCATTTTGCATATAGCGATGCCCGCACTGCCTGCGCCGTTTATCACTATACTGATTTCATCTATACGCTTTCTGACAACTCTCAGCGCATTCTTGATACCGGCCGACACAACGATAGCAGTTCCGTGCTGGTCGTCATGAAATACCGGTATGTCAAGCTCCTGCTGCAGACGGCGTTCAATCTCAAAGCAGCGCGGAGCGGAAATATCCTCAAGGTTGATACCTCCGAATGTAGGCGCTATATTCTTTACAGTTCTCACTATCTCGTCAACATCGTTCGTATCAAGGCAGATGGGGAATGCGTCAATCCCGGCAAAGTTCTTAAACAGCACACACTTGCCCTCCATGACCGGCATTCCGGCTTCGGGTCCAATATTGCCGAGACCCAGAACAGCGCTGCCGTCAGTGACTACTGCGACCAGATTCCCCTTTCGAGTATAATCATACACCTTTCTGATATCGTCGGCAATCTCCCGGCACGGTGCGGCGACCCCCGGCGTATATGCCACCGAAAGGCTGTCTGTATCGCCCGTCTGCGCTCTCGAGCAAACCTCTATCTTTCCTTTGAGCCTTTTGTGAAGCTCTATCGCAGCTTTATTGTAATCCATCTTCTCATCTCTCCTTATTCTTGTCATATAATATTTTAAGGCCGTCCAGAGTGAGCATACTGTCTACAATGTCAATCTCCTCAGACTCCTTTGAAATCGTTTTTGCCAGTCCGCCGGTTGCAACGACCGTTGCCTCCTCGCCTATCTCCCTCTTTATCCTGCGGATTATACCGTCAGTCTGTGCAGCATGACCGAATACCGCTCCGCTCTGTATAGAGTGAACAGTGTTCTTTCCAATTGTGGACGGCGGAGCGACTATCTCCACCTTGGGCAGCTTTGCAGTCTTTTCAAACAGTGCGTCCATAGAGATCTTTATTCCCGCAACAATAACGCCTCCGACATAATTCGAGTTTTTATCCACTGTGCAAAATGTCGTAGCGGTTCCAAAATCCACAATGATAAGCGGCGGCGTATACTTGTTTATCGCCGCAACGGCGTTGACTATCCTGTCAGCTCCAAGCTCCCGCGGATTATCCATTCGTATATTCATACCGGTCTTTATCCCGGGCCCCACAACCATCGGAGTGCAGTTTAAGTATCTCCTGACCGCATTATTAAGCGAGTGCATTACGTTTGGCACGACCGATGCGATCATCACATCATCTATATCATCCGGAAACACGTTTTCGTTCAGCAAAAACTGTGTCAGCATGATGCCGTATTCATCACTCGCCTTGTTAATATCTGTAGCCATTCTCCAGCTCCGCTTAAGACCGTCCTCATCATAAAGTGCAGCAACTATATTTGTGTTGCCAACGTCAATCGCCAATAACATAACATCTTCCTCTGTTCTAAAAAAATATGACCTACGGAATATTTTTGATTTCCGCATTGACCTTTCCGCTGTCGCTGATGCTTATAACCGCATATGTGCGCCAAGCGGTTCCGGGATTTATAAAATATATCCCGTTTTGAAATTCAAGAAGCGGCACATGCGTATGGCCGAACACACAAATATCCGCCTCTGTCTCCCGCGCTTTCATGCTGAGCTGCAACAGGCCGCTTTTTACGCCGTACTTATGCCCATGCGTCAGAAAAAACTTCTTGCCGCCGAATGTGAAGCGCCGGTCATAAGGCACGCCCTTTACGAACCAGTCATTGTTCCCCAGCACATACGCCACGGGGATCCTCGGATACGCCTTGACTATTGCCTCGGCGTCACTCTGGATATCACCGGCAAATATTATTAATGAAAAATCCTTTTCAGCTCTCGCAGCAGCCTCAACGGAACTTATACTGCCGTGAGAATCGCTGAACACCAACGCTTTTACCATATTGCATCTCCGTTTCTGCGTATTACATATAAGCAATTTATCTTGAATAGAATAAATATTATTATAACATAATTAATTTTCTTTGTCACTATTTTTATAAAAATTCATATACTAATATTGAAAAAGTGCAGCGCAATGCGCGCCGCAGCAAATTTTATTTTACTGCGCGGGAAGAATATAAAAATTTTGCCGAGCGCAGCGGCTGAACGGAGGCTTTTTATGGATATAAATGAACTAACCAAAAACCTTGATCAAAATAAGCTAAACAATGCCCTGAAGCAGTTCGAGTCGATAATGTCAAAGGATGAAATGAACACGATTTTAAACACGTTAAAAAATACCAATGCTGCAACACTTAAAAATGAGCTGAATAAGATCGACCCTGCGACCGTCAACGGATTATTAAAGAATAATCCGCAGCTGCAAAAGGCCGTAAGTTCAAATCCCGAGGCTGCCAAGACCTTGGATTCGATAATTAAAAAGAATAAATAGCCCGCGGAAAGGTTGTGAACATCATGGACGACGATAAAAACACCGGCTTGGATTTAAGTTCGGCTATCGACACTGTCCGTGAAATGCTGTCGGGAGACGACGGGCAGGCAAAACTTAATAATATAATCAGCGCCTTTACCGGCTCAGACAGTGAGTCCGGCTCAAATTCGCAGGCTCCTGACTTTAATCAGCTTGACATGATAATCAAAATGGGAAACATTATGTCGGCGCTCAAAAGCAACGGCGACGGGAAGAGCGCGGCTCTGCTTTACGCACTTAAGCCGTATCTAAGCCCTGCACGCCGTGAAAAGACTGACAGCGCGGTTAAAATCATGGGCATGGTAAAAACGTTTTCGGTGCTTAAAGAAAGCGGATTCAGCTTTGATTTATGACAGATATGGGGAGGAATATCTATGTACAGACGTGTATACAGCGCCCAGGCCGGCAGCCGCCAGAACCCAAACCCATCCGCGGGCACACAGCGTCCATCCGCCCGGAGCCGCACGGCAAGCGGAGGCGGCTCTGCACAAAGCATGAACATAAATGCTCCTCAGCAGCAGGATCCGCAGCTTATTGACAGCCCTCCGCAGGCGCCTAAGCCTCAGCCGCCTCCGCAAAAAACAACCGCTCAGGCCGTCAGCAGCGAGAATATTTTAAAAAGCCTGTTTAATAAAATCCCTAAGAGCATATACAACCGCGAAACAGGAAAACTTCTCGGTATACTTACCGCCGAGGACTTAATGCTTATTGCACTCATACTTATGATAGCTGACAGTGATGACAACGAGGACATGGCACTGCTCATTGCCCTGGTCTATATATTAATTGCTTAATAATCAAAAACATATCATTATCATACAACTATAATCACGCCTGCGCACGAAACAAAACAGTCAGTTTAATGTAACACAAACTTAATATTTTACCATATAAAATTCCTTGACTCGACAAAATTTCTATGTTAGAGTATAGTTCAGCTATAGGGATATATGGTATTAATATAATGTATATTCTCGAAATCATGAACATATATTCAAACACTTAAAATGCAGGTTTATTAGGAGGAGTTATACCAATGAGAAAAATATGGGGCTGCATTATTATCCTGGCGTTCTTGCTGATAACGCTGGGAATGCGCAGCGTTATCAATGTGGACGAGCCTCAGGAGGACGGCGGCGCCGTCACCATGTACTCAGAGGACGGAAGAACTGAGCAGTTTGCGCAGGACGAGGTTGAGGCTCAGAAAACTGTCGGCTGGTATGATAATATAAATGACGTCCTTACAACCATGTGGAAAGACGACGGCAGCAGCGTTGTTGTGTTTAAAGCAAGCACCAAGGATTACGAGGATAAGGGCTACACCTCAAATTATTCCTCGATCTTTACCAAAATATCTAATCCTGATACCGGCGAAGAAAAAGAAGTTTTAAAGAGCGAGGTAAAATCTTATCTTGACAGCGGCTGGAAGCGCGGCACCGGCGATGTCGATCCGGACCAGCCTATGATCGCGCTTACATTTGACGACGGACCTAATCCGGATACGACCGGCAAACTTTTGGACGCGCTTGAAGAAAACAACGCACGTGCGACTTTCTTTATGCTGGGCGACCATATAAACAGCGGCAAGGCCGACATTATAAAACGAATGAAAGATCTCGGCTGTGATCTCGGAAGCCACACCTATGCACACAAGCAGCTGACAAAACTCACCGGCAGCGCACTAAGCGATGAATTTACAAAAACTGATGATAATCTGAAAGAGATCGTCGGCGAGGGAGCATGCTGTGTACGCCCGCCATACGGAGCCTATAACGATGCGATCCGCGAAGAAGCAAAGAAATGCGGTCAGCCTATCATTCTTTGGTCGATAGACACTCTTGACTGGAAAACCAAGAATGTTGATTCTATATATAGCGAGGTCATCGATAAGGTAGTGGACGGCGACATCCTGCTGTTCCACGATATTTATGAAACATCGGTGGATGCTGTGATCAAGCTGATACCAAAGCTTCAGGAAAAGGGCTTTCAGCTTGTGACCGTCTCTGAGATGGGCGAAGCAAAAATCGGAGGTTTTGAGCCCGGACAAGTATATACCGATCTGCGCAGCGGCACAGTTAAAAAGCTGACTGCCTCGGAACAGTAAAAAATGATCCGGAGGGAGAAAATATGACTGACAGATAATTTATTGATTACATGAACAGCGGAAAGGAAGTCACGGGAGGCTCCGAGGTTCACAGGCATATGTCAAAATTATCACAGGAAGCAATAAAAATCACGACGGAAATAAACAGCAAATACCACACGCCGGAGGAAATCCGCGGGCTGTTTTCTAAGCTGATAGGCAAGCCCGTTGATGATGGGTTCGGCCTCTTTCCTCCGTTCACAACAGACTGCGGGAAGAATATTGAATTGGGCAAAAGAGTGTTTATCAATTCCGGCTGCCGTTTTCAGGATCAGGGCGGGATCACTATAGGCGATAATGTCCTTATCGGACACAATGTTGTGATAGCCACGCTAAACCACAATATACAGCCTGAAAAACGTGCAAACCTTATACCCGCACCGGTCAAGATAGGCAGCGGTGTATGGATCGGCTCCGGCGCGGTTATCCTGCCCGGTGTAACTATCGGAGATAACGCCGTTATCGGGGCGGGCGCGGTCGTTACCAAGGACGTTCCTGAAAATACCGTAGTTGCCGGAACACCGGCTAAGGTTATGCAGACAATAGAAATTAAATAGTCTTATCGTTTTAAACAGCAAAAGAACAGCAGCAGCGTTCGCCGCATCGGGCAAACGCTGCTTATTTCTTTATTTTATTTCCGGCTTTTCCGCCTCCGCACTATGACACATACAAGACATTGAACAGCCTGAGCAGCCTCCGCTGCAGCTGCCCCGCTTTTTGTTTCTGCGCATACTGCGTATTATCAATACAACAATCCCGGCCAGAACCAACGAAATTATAATAGTTGCAATCACCTTAAATCACCTGCCTTAGCAAAACTTTACTGAGCATTAAACATTTTCTTCCCAAGTTTCAGACTATGGCTGTCGTTATACGGCCGCACCAGCAGGTAAATTATCAGCGCAACAAGGATCAGCGCTGCTATAAACCATAAACTGAAACCGCCGCCGCTGAGCAAATTGCCTATCTGATATATGCAAAGGGAAACAACGTATGCGAAAACCGTCTGATACCCAATCGCAAACCACGTCCATTTTGCATTGTTCATCTCTCTTTTTATCGCGCCGATTGCGGCAAAGCACGGAGCGCAAAGCAGATTAAACACCAGGAAAGAATATCCCGCTACTGCTGAAAAGTCGGCTGCCAGCGTTCCCCAGATCTCAGCTCCGTCCTCGGCAACCTCAGCAAATCCGTAAAGAATACCGAACGTACCGACAACATTCTCTTTTGCAATAAGACCGGTGACCGCTGCGACAGCAGCTCTCCAGTCACCCCAGCCGAGAGGTGCAAATATCGGTGCAATCACCCCGCCTATAGCAGCCAGCAGCGAATTGTTGAGATCCTCTACCATTCCGAATGAACCATCCTCAAAGCCGTAACCCTGCAGGAACCAGAGGACGATAGTTGAAAGCAGTATGATCGTTCCGGCCTTTTTGATAAACGACCAGCCGCGCTCCCACATACTTCTCAAAACGTTTCCGACCGTTGGCATATGATAAGCCGGGAGTTCCATAACAAACGGCGCGGGATCGCCTGCAAACATCTTGGTTTTCTTTAAAATAATTCCGGATACGATAATAGCGGCAACGCCCACAAAGTAAGCGCTGGGAGCTACCCACGGTGCACCGCCGAATATTGCTCCGGCTATCAGCGCTATGATCGGCAGCTTCGCGCTGCACGGAATAAATGTTGTCGTCATAATCGTCATTCTTCTGTCGCGCTCGTTCTCTATGGTTCTGGAGGCCATAACCCCCGGAACTCCGCAGCCCGTACCGATAAGCATTGGTATAAAAGATTTTCCCGAAAGGCCGAACTTTCTGAAAATTCTGTCCATGATAAACGCAATACGCGCCATGTATCCGCAGCTTTCAAGAAACGCCAGGAATATGAACAGCACCAGCATCTGCGGGACAAAGCCCAGCACAGCGCCCACTCCGGCAACTATACCGTCAAGTATCAGGCTGTTCAGCCACTCCGCCGTCCCCAAAGTTTCAAGCGCATTTCCCAGGATCACAGGGATCCCCGGGACCCATACTCCAAAATCCGCCGGGTCAGGCTCTTCGGCTGCAATAGCTGCCTCAAAATCCGCCGCACTTACCATAAGCGCCTCGGTTCCGTCATCGCTTTCAACCTCGGCATCAGCTGTAATTCCAGCCGCCGACTCTAAAAATGCAGCAACGGCCGCCTCATCAGGCTCATCTGATTCAAGGGCTTCATTTATCCCGTCGACATTAAGACCCTCTTCCTCCGCCGCTGCGATAAACGCTTCAGCTTTCAGCTGCTCAAGTTCCCAATCGCCCAAAGATTCCTCATAAGCCGCGCTTCCGATACCGAACAAATGCCACCCGTCACCAAACAAACCGTCATTCGCCCAATCCGTTGCCCATGTTCCGATGGTAGTAACCGAAACAAAATATACAACAAACATAACCACCGCAAAAATCGGCAGCGCAAGCCATCTGTTCGTAACGATCCTGTCGATTTTGTCCGAGGTCGTGTCAGAAGACTTCTTTGACTTGCGGCAGCAGCTTTTAACTACCGACGAAATATAGTTGTAACGCTCGTTGGTGATTATGCTCTCGGTGTCGTCATCAAATTCATCCTCCGCCTCCTTGATTATCTGCGAGATATCCGGGACGCCCGGCAGCGCGTTACCAATCTTATCGTCACGTTCAAACAGCTTTATTGAATAAAACCTCTTCTGTTCCTCAGGCACGATTCCGTCGAGCTTTTCGCATATTCTTTCGATGTATTTTTCAACACCTGCATCAAACTTATGTACTTTTGCTCTCGTTTTCACGGAGCCCGCCGCTGACACGGCTTTTTTTGCAGCTTCCTTAACCCCGGTACCCTTGAGCGCCGATATCGGAACTATGCTGCAGCCAAGCTCTTTTGACATTTTGTCAAAATCAATGCTGTCACCGTTTTTCTTGACAAGGTCCATCATATTAACAGCCATCACGACCGGAATGCCAAGCTCTATCAGCTGGGTCGTCAGATAAAGATTTCTTTCGATATTACTGCCGTCAACAATATTCAAAATAACATCCGGACTGTCTCCCATAAGATAATTCCTCGCTATGACCTCCTCCAGAGTGTATGGTGAAAGCGAGTAAATTCCCGGAAGATCCATAACCGTAACATCTTTTTCACCTTTTAGCTTTCCCTCTTTTTTCTCAACTGTTACACCCGGCCAGTTCCCAACAAACTGATTTGAACCGGTCAGCGCATTAAACAATGTTGTTTTGCCGGAATTTGGATTACCGGCAAGCGCAATTTTTATTGACATATTAAACCTCCTGATTTAAGTTAGCTCAGTCTAACTCCCGAGCAAAAATCTACACCTCTAATTATTAACCCACCTTGATCATTTGCGCGTCGGCCTTTCTTATCGAAAGCTCATATCCGCGCACCGTGATCTCGATGGGGTCACCCAAAGGAGCGACCTTGCGCACAAAAATCTCCGCACCGCGGGTTATCCCCATGTCCATGATCCTGCGCTTTACAGCACCCTCACCTTCAAGCTTTAACACCCTGACCGTCTGTCCTACCGGCACATCTTTAAGCGTATCCATCCATAACTTCCTTTCCGTATAAATTTATAAAGTTAATTTTATACCATTATCCTGTTCGCCATAGCCCTGTCAATCGCTACACGCGTGTCCTTAACACTCACGATTAAGTTACCGTTGTTCTCAGATACCACCGATACCTCACTGCCCTCAACAAAGCCGAGGTTTGCAAGGAATCTTTTTGTGTCATCTTTTCCGTTTACTTTAATTATCTGCTTTTTTTCCCCAATATTCAACATACACAAAGGCATCATTTTTTCCTCCAATCACTATAATTGTCACAGTACAGCCGATCCGACCTTAGTTAGATATCACTAACTTTATTAGTTAGTTTAACATAACTAACCTCTCTTGTCAATATTTTATAGCAAAAAAAATT
>DXIJ01000044.1 GCA_019112945.1 Candidatus Monoglobus merdigallinarum
GGCAGCAGATACATTCCTCTCATCATCGCATCGGTTATTGTCTTAAAGATAGGCTTTTTGCCCTCTCTGTCCCAAACTGCGTAAGTCTTATCGGAATCCTCGCTCAAATCAAACCAGCCCTGATCCCAAACACAGGGCACAACTCCGCCTACCTGACATGCACGGACGACTATCTCGTCAAACCAGGCTCTGTCTAAATCGTTAAATCCGCTTGGATTGGCGGTGTTTTTGTAGTTCCTGTTGCCGTACTCACCCAGAATTATCGGGACGTCATGCTTATTCAGCATTTTTTTGATATTGTCTACTACTTCGTATACCTGGTCATATGTCCAGGTTGTCTTTGTGCTGTGCTTATATATGTGTGAAGCGAACATTATCCTGTTATCTGAGTTATAGCTGTCGCTCGGCAGACTGAAGCCGCTCTGTGTGCCGCCGTTTGCGTAGTGCGAGACTACCGCCAGCCAGCGTCTTGTATTGTTTGAGCCTGTTGAGCGCACAGTATTGACAAATATCTGGTTGAGGTTCATTATGACCGGAGTGTCCTTTGCTATGGCCTCCGAGGAATTTTTATCATCACCCTCCATACAGGTAAGCTCGTTTGCCGACTCGAATATCAGGTGCTCGTCATAATCTTTGAACCTTTCGGCGATATTCCTCCAGACGCACTCAAACTTTTCATACACGCTGTCGATATCGTCCGCAGCAACTCTCAGCCAGCCTGTCTGCTCCGCGCCGTCGTGGTGAATATTAATTATAGCGTACATATCAAGTTCCGTGCAGTAATCAACTATGTCCTGCACGCGGCTCAGCCACGCATCATTGATTGCATAACCGTTCCTGTCATCGATCATATCTCCCCACGTAACCGGTATCCTTACCGTGTTAAATCCCGCATCATGGACAGACTTGATTATTTCTTTAGTGGTAACTACGCTCTGCCAAGCGGTCTCAGACGGATGAAATCCGGTGTGACCGTCCATTGTGTTGCCGAGGTTCCAGCCGACGCCCATTTCGTATACGGTTTCATCACCGCCAAGCACACGGAAGTCCATAGGCTCGCTCTGCCCGGTACTGTCTGCAAACAGCAGGTTCGCCTTTGCTTTTTCAAGATTTGCTCTTGCGGTCTGAAGCTGCGCATTTGTTGCAGAGCCGCCGTATACACTCTCTGCGGTCTCTACGGCAGTTAAAAAGGTCTGCCAGGAGGCAGGCTGATATTTTGAGGGATCAAGCGCCCTGCAATAGTCAATGCTCATTTTGAGCCTCTTTCGGTCTGTCATTTCCTCCGGCTCCGGCGCCAGATAGTAATAGCCCGTTATCTCAGCCTCATACCCGGAATTTGGCATAAACGAGATGTTGATACCTCTCAATGTGCCGTCGCTTAAAGAATTTTTAACATCGGCAATCGAAACATATGCTGTATACACGCCATTTTCAAGCGTTGAGCTTCCGATAGTGATGTAATTATTATTCCAGCCGCTCCATGCAGTGTTATACGGCTGGATATTAAATATCTTAGTATCCGCATCAACCGTCCCTGTAACTGTGTATGTAACCTTAATATAATCTCCGGCAAGCAATTCGGTATCCTCAACGGATTGTATATATCCGTCAAACTTGCCGTTTGAATCCGTTCGCCCGGAGGTATCGGTCACAGATTTAAGCACGCTTGTTTCAACAAGACCATCCCACGGGTCTGCTGCAGAAACTGCCGCCGTGCAGGATGTTAGGATAAAAACCAACATCATAAAAGCGATCCATCTTCTTTTCATTTGTATGTGTCCTCCCATAAAAGTTTATACCACTATTATATACAGACAGCCAAAAAAGTTCAAGGATTTTTTTGGGAGATTTTCGGCGTCGGCGCTCATAAAACCCGATCAAATATTTCAGTGCCGGTTGACATTAAAACGCAAAAATGATAATATAGCTGTATAAAATATAAGCGTAGGTGTATTTATGAAAATCAGCAAGATTATAACAGCTTTTGTTTTGTGTATATCGTTCACGCTCTGCACGGCTTATGCAGCTCCGGCAGCGGACGAGACGGCAGACTGCTTGTTCTCGATTGCCCCAAGCCCTGCAGTCGCATCAATCGGAGGCGAGTGGACTGTGATAGGATTAAAGCGTTCTTCACTTAACATTCCGGACAGCTACTTTAATGAATATGAAAGCAGAGCTGCCGAGGCTCTGATCAGTTCCGGCGGGGATTTAGGACGCAAGTATACGGAATATTCGCGTATGGCGATCGCTCTTGCTGTGATAGGCAAGGATCCCTTTAACGTCGGCGGATATAATCTGTTTGATTATATAAACGATTTTGACAAGGTGGTGTCTCAAGGGATAAACGGCGCAATATCGGCTTTGCTCGCCAAAGATATCTGCAATGACAGCGATTATGCCGCTGCTGAAAAATACATGAATTTTATTCTGGAAAATCAGCATCAAAACGGCTCCTTTGGCATGAGTGAGAACTCATCCGATACCGATGTTACGGCAATGGCTGTTACCGCTCTGTGTCCGCATCAGGGCGACTTTCGTATCGACAGGGCAATAAACCGCGCCTTTCTTTATCTTTCCGAGGTTCAGCTCAGTGACGGCAGCTTTTCACCGTCGCCCGACGACAATACCGGCAGCTGCGAAAGCACGGCTCAGGTCATTATTGCTATGCGCGCATTCGGGCTCTCTGAAAACGACAGTTATTTTGTCAAAGACGGAAACACGGTATATGACGGTCTAAACGTCTTTCGCTGCGACGGCGGCGGCTACAAACATATTACAGCCGAGACCGGGACTAACCAGATGGCGACTGAGCAGGCGCTGCTTGCCCTGACTCAGCCTCAGCAGCCTGTAAAAACACTGATTTACGACAGAATTTGGTTTGAGGCCGGTGCGGAATACTTTAAAGAGAGCGTGTAAAAATATGAAGCAAATCAAATATAAAGGTATCTTATTCTTGCTTGCCGCATTATTATCGGTATGTATGTGGACAGGCTGCGGAAAATCCGTCAACACTCCGCAGCACGAGACTGTCAGCGAGAGCACGTTTAATTACGAAAACACCGGCAGCAGCGAAGCACGGGAATTTTCAGCCGGGACAGCAGCTCCCGAAAACACCGCGGACAACTCTGCGGCAGAGGTATATCAAGCTGAAGCCCCGTCCGCACAGCCCGCTGATACGGCGGCTGCGGAAAGCTCAGCAGCTCCACAGTCTGCGGCGGCATCAGACAGCCTCCGGCAAGCCGCAGCAGCGCAGACGGATAACAGCGATACAAAGAGAGAAGCAAGCGCGGCAGCAGACAACAGCGCAGAGGCTGCCCCTTTAGCTGAGGCCGAAAACGTCTGCACACTGCTCATTGACTGCAATACCGCACTCCGCTCCGGCAGACTGAGTGATTCACTGATGCGCATCCTCCCGGATAACGGCATAATATTTTACGGAAACATTGAGTTTACGCCGGGCGATACTATCTTTGATGTTTTGAATAAAGCAGCCAGGGATAATGGTATCCCATTGGAATTTTCCTCGTCGCCGGGCTACGGCTCAAAATACATTGAGGGCATAAACTCACTTTATGAATTTGACTGCGGCGAGCTGTCCGGCTGGGTCTATTACGTGAACGGCTCACGCCTAAATTACGGCTGCGACCGCCGGGCCGTACAAAAAGGCGATGATATCCGCTGGTATTATACATGCAGCCTGGGCGATGATATACAGATATGACTAACTATGACCGGGCTGCCCGACGCTAAATAAAACTATAAAAAGGAAGTATTATGAGGGACGAATTTTCACGCTTTCATCCGACTGTAAACTTTTTATACTTTACAGCCGTAATTGTATTTTCAACAATATACATGAACCCGATACTTTTGGGGATATCGCTCATTTGCGCGCTGCTCTATTCTATTTATCTTGAAGGTGCGCGTTCTTTAAAACTCAGCCTGCTTGTGGTATTGCCTATCGGGCTGTTTGCCGCCGCTGTGAATATTGCATTTAATCATAACGGAATGACGGTTTTAGGATATTTTCCGACAGGAAATCCGTTGACGCTTGAATCTATAGCTTACGGAGTTTCCGCCGCCGTGCTTCTCGCTGATGTGATTTTATGGTTCTTCTGCTTTAACAGGGTGATAACATCTGATAAATTCATATATCTGTTCGGAAAGATCATACCCGCACTCTCGCTTGTGCTGTCCATGGCGCTGAGGTTCGTGCCGCGCTTTAAGCAGCAGCTTCACTCAATATCGACCGCGCAGCGTTCCATCAGCACGGCTTCGGAAAAAGGCCTGTTCTCCAAAATAAAGCACGGCGTTAATGTTTTTTCTATCATGCTGACATGGTCGCTGGAAAATTCCGTAACGACCGCAGACTCAATGAACTCGCGCGGATACGGCTTAAAAGGCAGAACCGCATTTACACGCTACAGGTTTTACTTTCGCGACGGGGTAATGATTTTGGTTCTGACAGCGCTTTTAGCTGTTCAGATAACCCTGACGCTGCTCGGACACTTTCATACGGAATTTTACCCGTATTTCGAACTCAGCTTGTCCGGCTTGCAGCTGTTCGGCTGCTTCACATACGCTGCGCTATGCTTGATCCCCTTGATAATCAATCTTACGGAGGACATAAAATGGAATTATTTTCGATCAAAAATTTAAACTTTGCGTATACAACAGAGCGAAATAATTTCGCGCTCAGTGATATCAACTTTAAAATAAACAGCGGCGAATTTGTGACCCTGTGCGGAAAATCCGGCTGCGGAAAAACAAGCCTTTTAAAGCAGCTCAAGTCTGCTCTTACGCCCGGCGGATTTCGGTCGGGCAGTATCAAATACTGCGGGAACCCTATCGACAGTGTAAGCGATAGGGCTCAGGCTTCGGAAATAGGCTTTGTTATGCAAAAGCCCGAGAGCCAAATAGTGACAGACAAGGTGTGGCACGAAATGGCTTTCGGACTTGAAAGTCTCGGCTACAGCACAGATGAGATACGTCTGAGGGTGTCCGAAATGGCAAGTTTTTTCGGCCTGCAATCATGGTTCTATAAGGAGACAAGCACGCTGTCGGGCGGGCAGAAGCAGCTTTTGAGCCTTGCGTCCGTAATGGTTTTGGAGCCAAAGATACTTATCCTGGACGAGCCGACCGCGCAGCTTGACCCAATCTCTGCCGGAGATTTTATGCAAATGCTGCTTAAAATCAACTGCGAGCTGGGTACGGCAATACTTATCTCGGCACACAATCTGGAAGAAGTCGTTCCCATATCCGACAGAGTGATAGTCATGGAAAACGGACGGATAATTGCCGATGATGAGCCCCAAAGCGTGATAATGAAGCTTAAAAATTCCGCCAACGAAATGTTCCTGGCTATGCCGGCCTCGGCTCAGATATATGCGAGTGCAGACCACGGAAGCAGCTGCCCTTTGACGGTACGCGAGGGACGCGACTGGATAAGCTCGTTTACAGAGACCAGAAAACTCCGTCCGGTACCGGTAAAAAAGCTGGGCTACAATGCCGGCAAGACGGTGCTGAGCGCCAAGAACATATGGTTCAGATACCAAAAGCGTGAAAACGATATTCTGAAGAACATTTCTCTAACGCTTCACAACGGTGAGTGGCAGTCGATCGTAGGGAGCACCGGTGTCGGAAAGACAACGTTCCTATCGATACTGTCCGGCAGCAATAAGCCGTACAGGGGCAGAGTTGACAGTATGGGCAACAGAGTTTGCCTGCTGCCTCAGGATCCGACAACGATATTTGAGCACGACACCGTGATAGGCGACCTTTCCGACGGAGTATCCGCTAAAGACGAGGGGTATCTCCAAAGCATTATAAAGCTATGTGATTTGCAGCAGCTTCTTTACATGCACCCATATGACCTGTCCGGAGGCGAACAGCAGCGCGCGGCGCTTGCCAAGGTATTGCTGCGCCGCCCGGCAATACTTTTGCTTGACGAACCCACAAAAGGGCTTGATGCGTATTTTAAGAAGAAGCTGGCCGGAATACTGCTTAACCTAAAGCTGCACGGAATCTCTATAATCATGGTCTCGCATGATATAGAATTTTGTGCCAAATACTCTGACAGCTGTGCGCTGCTGTTTGACGGCGAGATCATTTCCAAGGACGAACCCAGAGCGTTTTTCTCGGGCAACAACTTCTACACTACTGCGGCAAACAGGATCTCACGGCATATTATTCCCGATGCAATAACCGTTGACGATGTAATCTATGCGATAGGCGGAACACCGGTCGCAGCACGCGAAGCTCCGCCGCCCGGCAACCTTAAGCCGCCTGACGATTTAAAGCCGGTAAATACTAAAATTATGTCAGGGAGGGCGTCACGCAAGTCGATATTCTTTTCGGTCTTGTCAATCGCTCTAATGCCGCTTGTCATACTTTTGGGCAACATGTTTATCGAAAACAGGCCGTATTATTATATCAGTGCGGCACTTATCCTGCTTTCGGCAATCCCGTTTGTGCTGATGTTTGAAGGGCGAAAGCCAAAGGCAAGAGAGCTTGTTACTATCTCTGTCCTGTGTTCGCTCGGCGTTATAGGACGTGTCGCGTTTTATATGGTGCCGCAGTTCAAGCCGACGGCTGCAATAGTAATTATTTCGGCAATGTCTCTCGGTTCACAGCGCGGATTTTTGATCGGAGTTATTACAGCGTTTGTATCAAATATTTTTGTCGGGCAGGGACCGTGGACGC
>DXIJ01000045.1 GCA_019112945.1 Candidatus Monoglobus merdigallinarum
ACGTTCTGTATTCTTCTTTCCGTCATCTTTCACAGCTAATCACCCTCCATAACTTAAATAAAATCTCCGCCGTTTAATATACAGCTAAACGTCCCTTGCGTGCTTTTGCTCTATAACGTCCCGAACCATCATATCCTTGACTTTCATCAGCCTTATCTGTGTTGATCTCTCGTTTTCATCAAGCTTCATTGTAATATATTTTATCTGTCTTTGGTACTCGGGTATCATAACGTATTCCAAAGCGTTTACCCTGCGCCTCGTCTTTTCTATCTCGTTTGCCATCAGACGGCACGATTTCTCACACTCGGCAAGCCTCAGCATATCCGGGAACACCTCACCGAGCGACGCGACCGCGCTGTCAAGGTCTGCTGAGGTAAACGCAAAGCCGTAGGAATATATATCGCTCTCGCTCGGGGTTCTGGTTTTGTATTCAAGCTCCGGTATTTCTACACTCATCACATTCCGCTTTGACACCTCTACCGATACGCTCTGCTTGGGAGCGAGAAGCGCCGACTTAAGGCTCTGCTCATCCATGACCGCGGCTGCCAGAACAAATTTGCTGTTTGACATGGCTATCCCTTTTTCGACCCTTTCTCTGAGGCTTTTGTTGAGCCTTACCATGTCCAAAAACTGTCTCATCAGCTCATCTCTTTTGTCCTTTAGCAGCTTGTGCCCCTTAACAGCCGTGACAAGCTTTTTCTTGAGCCGGGTCAGCCCCATACGGGTAGGATTGACCTGTGTCATTGCCATATCGATCTCTCCTTAATCATTTTTATCGATATAATATTTATCCAAAAACTCATCCTTGATACGCTTAAGCTCAGCTCTGGGCAGCAGCGACAGCAGCTCCCAGCCGAGATCCAGAGTCTCTTCAATGCTGCGGTTTGTCCTGTAGCCCTGAGAGACATAGCGCTTTTCAAATTCTTCGGCGAATTTTGCATACTTTTTGTCGATCTCGGTAAGCGCCGCCTCGCCGAGTATGACCATTAGCTCCTTTGCATCCTTGCCCCTGGCATACGCCGCAAACAGCTGGTTCATCGTATCGGCGTGGTCGCTGCGCGTCTTGCCCTCGCCTATCCCCTTGTCTTTAAGACGTGACAGCGACGGCAGCACATCTATCGGCGGCATGATATTCTTCCTGTAAAGCTCGCGCGACAGGATTATCTGACCCTCGGTTATATACCCTGTAAGGTCGGGTATAGGGTGAGTTTTATCGTCCTCCGGCATTGTGAGGATTGGGATCATGGTTATAGAACCCGCCCTGCCTCTTTGCCGTCCGGCTCTTTCATATATTGTTGCAAGGTCAGTGTACATATATCCGGGATAGCCCCTGCGCCCCGGAACCTCCTTGCGTGCCGCGCTTACCTCCCGCAGCGCGTCCGCATAATTTGTAATATCGGTCAGTATGACCAGCACGTGCATATTCTTTTCAAACGCCAGATATTCGGCAGCAGTAAGTGCCATCTTAGGCGTTGCGATACGCTCAACAGCCGGGTCATTGGCAAGATTTACAAACATGACCGTCCGGTCAATAGCGCCGCTTCTTTTGAAGCTCTCGACAAAAAAGTTGGATTCCTCAAAGGTAATCCCCATAGCTCCGAACACGACCGCAAACGGCTCTTCTGTGCCTCTTACCGTTGCCTGTGCGGTTATCTGAGCCGCAAGATTGGCATGGGGCAGGCCGCTTGCCGAAAATATTGGCAGCTTTTGACCTCTGACAAGAGTGTTCAGCCCGTCTATAGCCGAAATGCCCGTCTGTATAAATTCTTCCGGATAGCTCCTGGCAACCGGGTTCATAGGCAGCCCGTTGACGTCCAGCCGTTTCTCCGGCAGCAGTTCGGGGCCGCCGTCTATCGGCCTGCCCAAGCCGTCAAACACCCTGCCCAGCATATCAACCGATACGCCAAGCTCCATGCTTCTGCCGAGGAACCTGACCCGTCCGGTGGAAAGATTGATACCTGTTGATGGCTCAAACAACTGAACAAGCGCGTTTCCGCCGTCTATCTCCAGCACCTTGCAGCGGCGTTTCTCTCCGCTGTCCAGTATTATCTCACCGAGGTCGTTGTAGTTCACACCCTCAACCTGCCGAACAAGCATAAGCGGGCCGGCGACCTCCTCTATTGTCCTGTATTCCTTAGGCATTTACTTCAGCCTCCTTTGACAAAACAGCCGCGATCTCACCGGAAAGCGCCGCCGTTATCCTATCATACTCACCGCCAAGCTCATCCTCGCGGCAGTACTTAAACCTGCCTATGCTCTCGCGGACGGGCAGCTCTGCGAGCCGTTCCGCGTCCGCCCCGCTGTCCAGCGCCCTGATACAGCTTTCGTAATAATTCATTATAAGCCTCATGAGCAGGAACTGCTTTTTAAGCGGCGAGAACGTATCCACTTCATGAAACGCGTTCTGGTGGAGGAAGTCCTCACGGACACTGCGCGCAGCTTCCATCTTTATCCTGTCAAGCGGCGACAGCGCATCCATACCTACCATTTTAACTATCTCTTCAAGCTCCGCTTCCTCCTGCAGCAGCTTCATGATACTGTTTCTTAGATCCATCCAACCGCTGTCCACGTTTTGATTGAACCACTTCTCCATTGTGTCAAGATACAGCGAGTAGCTGGTGAGCCAGTTCACGGCAGGGAAGTGCCTTTTATACGCAAGTCCGGAATCCAGACCCCAAAATACCTTGACTATCCTAAGCGTTGCCTGAGAGACCGGCTCCGAAATATCTCCGCCGGGAGGAGATACTGCGCCTATTACCGACAGCGCGCCCTCTGTATCGCTGCTGCCTAAGGTTATGACCCTGCCCGCACGCTCATAAAATTGTGCAAGGCGGCTGCCGAGATATGCGGGGTATCCCTCTTCTCCGGGCATTTCTTCAAGTCTGCCGGACATCTCACGCAGCGCCTCCGCCCACCTTGAGGTCGAATCCGCCATCAGTGCAACAGAGTATCCCATATCCCTGAAATATTCGGCGATAGTTATTCCTGTATATATCGAGGCCTCACGCGCTGCAACCGGCATATCCGACGTGTTTGCGATAAGCACGGTGCGCTCCATCAGGGACTTCCCGGTTCTGGGATCGATAAGCTCCGGGAACTCGTTTAAAACGTCCGTCATCTCGTTGCCGCGCTCGCCGCAGCCGATGTATACGACTATATCGGCGTCCGCCCACTTGGCAAGCTGGTGCTGCACGACCGTCTTGCCGCTGCCGAACGGCCCCGGAACTGAAGCAACACCGCCTTTCGCTATAGGGAACATTGTATCTATTACTCTCTGCCCGGTGATAAGCGGCATATCGGGCGGGAGCTTTCTCTTATACGGCCTGCCTATCCTGACAGGCCATTTCTGCATAAGCGGTATCCCGCGCTTCCCGTTCTTTGTATCTATCACAGCGACTGTCTCTTCAACCGTAAAGCTGCCCTTTGAAACAGACGCGACCGTGCCGCTCACGCCGGGCGGAACCATTATCTTGTGCCGGATTATCTCGTTCTCTTTAACAATACCCAAAACGTCGCCTCCCAAGACGCTGTCTCCGGGTTTGACTTCGGGCTCAAATTCCCATTTGATATCACGCTTGAGAGACGGTACGTCTATACCGCGCTTTAGGTTATTGCCCGCAGCTTTCATAATATCATCGAGCGGCCTTTGGATACCGTCAAAAATACTTCCTATAAGGCCGGGCCCCAGCTCAACGCTCAGCGGCATACCCGTTGTCTCAACGGGCGTTCCGGGGCCAAGCCCCGAGGTCTCCTCGTACACCTGCACGGACGCCCTGTCGCCGTGCATCTCGATTATCTCGCCGATAAGACGCTGTTCGCCCACGCGTACAACATCGTACATATTGCACTCGCGCATTCCCTCAGCAATAACCAAGGGGCCGGCAACCTTTCTGATTATTCCCTTAGCCATATTTATCACATCCTAAATAACTTAATCATTAAAAATAATATCAGAGCCCACCGCTTTCTCGACAGCGTTTTTGACTCCTTTAATACCGCTGCCGGTATTTCCGGAGACTCCCGGTATTAATATGACCGCCGGGATCATGCGATCCTCACAGCTCTCTATCTCATCCGGTACAAATTCCGCCGCCGCCTCGGTAATGTATATCACAGCATAATTTCCTGCCTCTGTCAGATGCTTAAACACTCTTCTGCACTGCGCCCTGTCCTCAACGAAAAATGTCTTAAGACCCAGTGCGCCAAAGCCCATAACACTGTCCCTGTCGCCGACTACCGCAATATTATACATACAAGTCACGAATCCTTTCCCTTATGACGTCCTCGCTCAGGCTGTTACGCTTGCCGCTCATTATTATCTGCACAGTCCTGAGCTCCGTCCGCTTTGCCAATATATACGCAAATACCGGCGCGATAGTGAACGGATTTGATTTTTGGCTCTTTATCAAATCAACAAGCCTGTTGTCCATCCATTTTTCAAATTCCGAAAGCGATATTTTAAGCTCATCTACAGCCGCCTTGTAATCGGTAAATTCAAGGTATTTATATATCTCATCAAGCCCTGAGGCCGCGGCTGCGGCCAGTCTGCCGGCATCAAGAGTTCCGCATTCCGCAAGCGCCTCATCTATAAACGCTCTGCTCTTTTTAGTGAGCGCACACCTTACCGCCGCCTTGATGTTTGTAAGTGCGGCAAACATCTCGGTGTACTCGATTATAAGACCGACCCGCGTATCCGCCGCCTCTCTCAGCATTGTCTCCAGGCAGACCCTGTCGAGGTAAATATCAAGCAGCTGACCGTCTCCGTTTTCGGAAAATCCGTCCGCAGCCTTTTGTGCCGCCTCCGTCATAAACGGCGGGAGCTCGCTGAAGTCCTTTAGCTTTACCGCCTCCAGGATCACCTCAGGACTTACGGAACCGTTTTCAAGAAAATACCCGTCTGCCTTTTCGGCCGTGTACACCAATTTAACCGCGGTCTTGAGGTTATGAAAATCAGTCTGTCTCAGCAAAATCCCCAGAGGCTTTTTATCGATATAAAGCTCATCAATAAACGAGCGCAGCTTAACCGTCTCGGCTGCCTTGAGCTCCGAAAATCCGCTGTACTCCTCACCGCTGCCGTAACCCTTTTCGGTCAGGAGCCTGAGCGCTTCCTCTGCGCTTGGTACCGCCAAAAGCTGCTCTATGTCAGTCTTATTGAGCAGTCCCGCTTCCTTTGCATGTATCCTCGAGACAGCGTAGGTATATAATTCGGGCATAGTATCGCCTCCGTCGTTATATAAAGAGCTGCCTGTACAGCTCCTCTTTTATTCTGTCAAGACTTGATTCTATCAAGGCCTCTGTTGTGCAGTTTTCTTCTATATCCCCGTATTTTATGATAAAGCCGCTGCTCACTCTGTCTGACGGCTCGATCTCAAGCTCCGGGAACTCCTTTTTTAAAAAGTGCTTAAAGCTGCGCGGCATTGCCCCTATATCACTCTCAGACATCAGGAGCGTACCCTCGGCATTTTTGCCGCAGCGCCTCATGAACCTTTCGCAAAGTCCGAAATACTCATCGCTCCCTATGCTTCTTATATTCACAGCAGCCTTTGATATATACTCGCTTAAAATCTCCTGCCTCTGCCTGAGCATACCCTGCGCAAGCCTGTGCTCGGCAGCGCTCCCCGCTCTCTCCTCTGCGGCGCTGAGCATTTTTTTGGCTTTTAGCTCCGCCTCTGCGGTTATTCGCTGCGCCTCCGCCTCCGCCTCGCGTATAATACTCTCTGCCGACTCCTGAGCCGCAGCAATGGTTCGTTCCGCCGCCTCGTGCGCCTCTTCCCGAATCCGGGCAATGATCGAGTTTAGGCCTCCCAATGCTTCTGTCACTGAAATCACTCCTTTCAGATGTTCAGACCGCCTATGCCGTTAATCGAAAGAATAGATATCAAAAGGGCAAGGATCGCATATGTTTCAACCATCGCCGGGAATATCATAGACTTTCCCATCTGGTCCGGACGCTTTGAAACAAGCTGTATTCCGGCGACCGAGGCTCTCGCCTGCTTTACCGCCGACCACAAGCCCACAAACGCCATAGGCAGACACGCTGCCAGATACAGCAGTCCCTTTGCGACCGAGATATCACTGCTTCCTCCCAGTATACCGATCTGCGACAGCGTAATAAAAGCTATCAGAAGCCCGTATATTCCCTGCGTTCCGGGAAGCAGCTGTAATATCAAGACCTTTCCGAACTTGCCCGGATCCTCGGTGACAACTCCGGCGGCCGCCTCTCCCGCCATTCCTACTCCTATTGCAGAGCCTATCCCGGCCATAAGTGCGGCAAGAGACGCTCCAAGCAGTGCAAAAATAATTCCCAGATTTTCCATTGCTACTTTTCCTCCTTAAACTTAAAATAATTTGTATTTGCAGAAAACGGCTCAAACTTTTTACCGCCGCCCTCATAAAATTTACCGAAAAATTCCACAAACTGCAGTCTGTTTGTATGGACATACGCACCCAGCAGGTTTATCGCCATGTTAAGTGAGTGCCCGATAACAAATATCAGTGTAAAGCAGACCGCTCCGACTGCACCGCCTCCGAACATACTGCCCATTTGGTTAAAGACCTGTGCAATCACGCCGGTCGCAAGCCCAAGAGCCAGCAGTCTTGAATACGACAGAATATCGCTCAAATACCCTGTCACGCCGTACAGGTCATAAAGTCCTTTTGCGATCCGTTTAAAAATATTCCTCGATGAGCGCCCGGAGAACAGCGTTATCCCTGCCGCTCCGACCGCTGCCGCTATCACTGCTGCGGTTTGTACTGCCGGCGGCAGCTTAAAGCTGAGGTTTGCCATGCTGACAAACATATCCATCGTCAAAAGATACGCTATTCCCCCGCCGACCAGCAGGTACCAGCAGACAACGTCAAAAAACGCACTCTTTATATCGCCTTCCCTGAGCAGCTGATACAGCTTTATGCCAAGCCCTGCAAACAGGTGAACGATACCTATCGCAAACGAGAATATGAGCATTCTCATAGGATCCTTTATCGGCTCGAACCAAAGCGGCCTCAGTGCTAAGTCCGAATCAAAAAACGTACTCGCAATAACGGCAACCGCATCGCCGAAGAAGCTGCCAAACAGTATTCCCCAAAAAAACGTTGATATTCCGCAGTAGAAGAACATTTTTATCGTCTTTTTCATACCCGGCTCCATATTACGCAAGCGCATGAGCACAAAGCCGCAGCCGAGTATCATAAGCAGACCGTAGCCTGCGTCTGACAGCATAAGGCCGAACAGAAAATAGTAAAACAGCGAAAGGACAAATGTAGGGTCGATTTCAGTTTTGTTAGGCATACTGTAGGTCTCGAGCACAGTCTCCACCGGCGATGAAAACTTGTTGTTTTTTAGCAGAACCGGCACCTCATCCTCCTCCGATACTTCAGATATCTCCGTCACCGCTCCGTACCTTTCGGCAAGAAACATTTCCAGAGCAGCGGCGTATTTTTCCGGCACATATCCGAAGATAACAAAAAACTTCTTCCTTTGATTAATGTCGCAAAGCAGCTCATATTTCTCGATGCGCATCAAATAATAATCAGCCATGAACTCGATAAGCCTGCGGCTTTCGGCGCGCTTTACTATGCGTGCGGTATTTTCCTCAATCTCTGCATCGATACCGGCAATTTTTGATCTAAGCCTCTCTATCTCAGTGCGCGGCAGCTTCCCGGCTCTGCATACAGGAGCAGCAAACCCGCGCTCACGCAGTATTCCGTCAAGTTCGTTTTTCATATCACGCCTGCCGATAATCACGGCACAAGTCATCTGTCTGTCCGAATGCACGACTGTAACATCTATTGCATACCTAACATCATCCGCACATCCGCGCTGCGTCAGCGTCTCGAAATATCCGGCTGTTATCTCCTCGGCGGTGTACTCTTCGGGGAACGTTCCGATAAACGCGGCAGTCTTTTTTGTTCCGGCAAAATCCAGCGGGATATCCAAATCTTTCCAAGGCGACAGTGCCGATATACTGTTTTCTGTCTTTACAAGCTCCAGCCTCAGTTCATAAATCCTCTTAGCGAGCTCGTTTATCTCACGCGCGATATTTAAAGCATTGTCACTGTTTTCAATAAGCTCGTAATACTGTCCGGCAGTCATAGTCTTTTTGCCCTCAAGCGTCGAAAACAAAGACGCTTTCTCAGGGCTGTACTCGTTTAAAACACCAAGAGCGCGCTCAAGTATGTTTTTGGCATTCATAAATCTCGCCGTTGCCCGGGCGGTATCCAGCTTCTCAAACCCGCTCCCGGACAAGTCGCAGCTTATCGGCTCCAGCACTCCGTACCGCTGAAGCGCCTCAAGTATTTCCTTTCTACGGGACTTGAGCCCGTATATCCCGACCCGTTTCATTGGCAGCTTTGACATAAAAACACCCCCATTCAGGCACAAGACTGCCTATCTATTTTTCAAGCGTATCAACGATTATATCAAGTATATCCCTGTCAGTCTTTTTGATACCGTCTCTGAGCGCCCTCACTTTTTCCGAAAGCCCTCTTTCCGCCTCGGCCTCCGAATCCGCATTCATTATCTCAATTTTCTTTTCCGCATCCGATATAATCTGCGCAGCCCTCTTTTCCGCACCCGCAATAATATCCTCGGCGAGGGCATTCGCGTCATTGATTATTTCCGCCGCCCTCGTGTGCGCCTCTCTTTCCTCACTCTCCGCAGCTTCCTCGGCCGCCGTGAGCTTGTTTATTGCCTCTGTTGGCATAATATTCACCGCCTTTGCTTTTAATATTAATATTATGGCACAAAGCGTCATTAAAAATCAGTAAATATAAAATATTTTCGTTTGAATAATCTCCGTATAACACATTGAATATATTATACAAAATTTTTCTTTAAAAGTAAAGCAATTTCCTCAAAAATACAGAAATTTTTAACCAATAATATTATATAACATATCGCCGCGGAATATTATACTTTATGCCCGCGGCAATTTATGTACTATTTTTAAATACCTGTTCATAAGTATAGACATACAATGATTCGGGAGGCGAACAATTTGAGACGTTATATAGAAGAAAGAACGGTTGAGCTTGGCAAATATATCGTTGACAACAAATGTACGGTAAGAGAAGCCGCAAAAAAATTCGGGATTTCCAAATCAACTGTACATAAGGACGTAACTCAAAGATTGAAGACAATCAATTTAAACCTTGCCGGCCAGGTCGGTTCTGTTCTTCTTGAAAACAAGCTTGAACGTCATATCAGAGGAGGCAACGCAACAAAAGAGAAATACAGAAAAATCAACGTAGGGGTTGGGCGTTAGGATTTAGAGAATAGAGATTGGCAAACAGAGGCCGGGCACACAGGCATAGCGGTAAGCAATCAGATATCAGCAATTAGATACGCAAGAAGATAATTTAAAGGTGTTATATACATAA
>DXIJ01000006.1 GCA_019112945.1 Candidatus Monoglobus merdigallinarum
TTAAAGGTTCTTAAAGATATTTCGGCCGAATTCGAAAAGGGTGAGAAAATCGTCATTATCGGGCCGTCCGGCAGCGGAAAATCAACATTTTTAAGATGTCTTAATCTTCTTGAAACTCCGACCGATGGCCAGATATTTATTGACGGTACAGACATAACCGCACCAAAAATCAATATCAATAAAATCAGAGAAAGAATGGGAATGGTATTTCAGCATTTTAATCTGTTTCCGCACCTTAGCATTATGGACAACATCACTCTGGCTCCTGTCAAGGTGAAAAAAAAACCGCCTGCAGACGCGAAAAAACGCGCGCTGGAGCTGCTTAAAACCGTTGGCCTCGAGGACAAAGCCGACGCTTATCCGGCTCAGCTGTCGGGCGGTCAGAAGCAGAGAATCGCCATTGCCAGAGCGCTTGCTATGGATCCCGAAATCATGCTGTTTGACGAGCCGACCTCGGCGCTTGATCCTGAAATGGTAGGCGAGGTCTTGTCTGTCATGAAAGATCTTGCAAAGGCGGGCATGACAATGGTCGTTGTTACTCACGAGATGGGCTTTGCCCGTGAGATCGCTTCAAGAGTGATTTTTATGGACGAGGGTATCATATACGAACAGGGCACTCCAAGCGAGATATTTGACAATCCGAAAAACGAAAGAACAAAATCATTTTTAAGCAAAATATTATAAAAAATAAAAGGAGAGATTGTTATGAAAAAGATTTTTAAAAGGTTTACTTTAGCAGCTTTATGCGTATTGCTCAGTACAATTATGCTGTCGGCGTGCAGCGGTAACACGGGCGGAGGTACAGCAGATGGGTCTTCGTCAGGCGGCGCGCGGGAAAAACTGACAGTCGGCACCTATGCCGCATTCCCGCCGTTTGAATACACGACAACCAACGGACTTGTCGGAGAATTTGACGGTATTGATATAGCCATTGCAAAGAAGATCGCAGATGACAACGGCATGGATCTGGAGATCTCAAACATAGAGTTTTCAGGCCTTATTGCGGCTATCAACTCCGGAAAGATTGATATGGCGATCGCCGGTATGACTGTAAACGATGAAAGAAAACAGAATGTTGACTTCTCGGTTCCGTATTATGTTGCAGAGCAGGTTATTGTTGTAGCTGACGGCAACACAGATATCACAGATGCGCAGTCGCTTAAAAACGGTAAAAAGGTCGGAGTGGTAATGGGCTACACAGCTGACTCTATCGTCACAAATGACCTTGCTATCGATGAGGCTAACATCGTAAGGGCAAACCGCGGAATTGACATTGTTCAGGACGTTAAAAACGGCAAGCTTGACGCAGTTGTAATCGACTCCTATACCGGAAAGCAGCTGGCTGAGAAAAACGGTCTAAAGGTAGTTGAAGACAAAGAATCTTTCACCGCAGAGGAATACGCGATTGCTGTCCAAAAGGGAAATACGGAATTGCTTGACAAAATAAACAATGTACTAAACGAAATGCTTGAGAGCGGACAGATTGACGAGCTCGCCGCTCAGTACAGCGAGGTTGAGGCTCAGTAGCTATTGTCTTTGATTCCTAAAATACTCTGATTCAAACGAATCGGAGTATTTTTATTTAAAATACATGTGTGCGGCACTGTCCTGTGAGAAAATTAAGACCTTAAAAAGCCTTAAAAACATCAATTTTACTTGACACATTCTATTATTTGTTATAAAATATTTATCTGAGCTAACTTGTTAAATAATGTTTTTATAGAATTGGAGGGATTTTAATGTATCGCAAAGTATCAACAGAACTCTCCTTTGTTGACAGAGAAAAAGAAGTTGTTGATTTCTGGAAGAAAAACGATATATTTAAAAAAAGTATTGAAAACAGGCGCGGCGCTGAAATATATACTTTCTTTGACGGCCCGCCCACGGCAAACGGCAAGCCGCATATCGGCCATGTTCTGACACGTGCCGTTAAGGATCTTATCCCGCGTTACCGCACTATGAAAGGTTACCTGGTAGAGAGAAAAGCCGGCTGGGACACTCACGGTCTGCCCGTAGAGCTTGAGGTCGAAAAGAGCCTTGGTATAAGCGGAAAACCGGAAATCGAAAAATACGGTGTCGAGGAATTTATCAAGAAGTGTAAAGACAGCGTTTTTGTATACCAAAGCGACTGGGAGGAAATGAGCGACCGTGTCGGTTTTTGGGCTGATATGGATAATCCCTACGTTACTTATCACAATGAATATATTGAATCGGTATGGTGGGCACTCAGGCAAATTTGGGATAAGGGTTTGCTTTATAAGGGACACAAAATAATGCCCTACTGCCCGAGATGCGGAACCGCACTGTCAAGCCACGAGGTCGCTCAGGGATATAAGGACGTTAAAGAGAACTCTATCATTGTAAAATTTAAGATAGCGAACGCACCGGAGGGCGAATATATACTCGCATGGACAACAACGCCGTGGACTCTGCCGTCCAATGTCGGCCTCTGCGTTAATCCTGCCGAAAAATATGTAAAGATACAGGTCGGCGATGAGAAATATATTCTGGCAAAAGCCCTGGTTTCCAAGGTTCTTCCTGACGGAACCGACTATGATATAGTTGAAGAATATACCGGCACAGATTTGGTCGGAATGCACTACACACCGCTTTATGAGTTTGAAAAGCTAAACGGCGATGCATATAAGATCGTTGCCGACAACTATGTCACTATGGAGGACGGTACCGGTATCGTCCACATTGCACCGGCCTATGGTGAAGATGATAACAGAGTCTGCAATGCCAACGGCCTGCCATTTATTAACCTTGTAAACTCCCAAGGTAAGTTTGTTGACGGAATGGGCGACTGGAGCGGTCTTTTTGTAAAGGACGCCGACAAACTTATCATCCGCGACCTGAAGGACAGAGGTCAGGCCTATGCCGTTATCCCGTTTGAACACAGCTATCCGTTCTGCTGGAGATGTGACACTCCGCTGCTCTACTATGCCTGTGACACATGGTTCATCAAGATGACAGCCGTGCGTGATAAGCTGCTCAAGAACAACGAAACGGTAAACTGGCTGCCTGAGAACATCAAGCACGGACGTTTCGGAAACTTCCTTGAAAATATCATCGATTGGGGTCTCTCTCGTTCAAGATACTGGGGAACGCCCCTGCCTATCTGGGAATGCGCGTGCGGACACAAGCATGTTGTCGGCTCTATCAGTGAGCTGAAGGAGATGGGCATTAACTGCCCTGAAAACATAGAGCTTCATAAGCCGTATGTTGATGAAGTAAAGCTGAGATGTCCGGAATGCGGCGGAGAAATGACAAGAGTTCCTGAGGTCATCGACTGCTGGTTTGATTCCGGCTCAATGCCTTTTGCGCAGCTGCACTACCCATTTGAAAATAAAGAGGAGTTTGAAAAGCACTTCCCGGCTGACTTTATCAGCGAGGCGATCGACCAGACGCGCGGCTGGTTCTACACGCTTATTGCAATCTCTACGCTGCTGTTTGACGAGTCGCCGTACAAAAACGTCATTGTTTTGGGACACGTTCAGGACGAGCACGGTAAGAAAATGAGCAAGCATCTGGGCAATGTCATAGCCCCGATGGATATTTTAAATGACCAGGGCGCCGACGCGGTCAGATGGTATTTTTACTCAAACTCGGCTCCTTGGCTCCCTAACCGCTTCTCTGCTAAGAATGTTTCAGAATCGCAGAGAAAGTTTTTGGGTACACTGTGGAACACCTATGCGTTCTACGTTCTCTACGCCGAGATAGACAAGTTTGACCCGACAAAGTACAGTCTTGACGCTGATTCACTGTCTGTGCTGGATAAATGGATACTCTCAAAGCTGAACGGTGTCATCAAAGCTGTTGATGAAAACCTGTTTAACTATAAAATCGTTGAGGCAACAAGAGCTATATCGGAATTTACCGACGAGCTCTCAAACTGGTATGTAAGAAGAAGCCGTGAACGCTTCTGGGCAAGCGAACTCACACAGGACAAAATCAACGCCTATATGACGCTCTACACCGTTTTGGTCGAGTTTTCAAGGGTGTGCGCTCCGTTTATCCCATTCATGACAGAGCAAATCTATCAAAACCTTGTATTGTCTGTTGACAAGAGTCAAAAAGAAAGCGTTCACATCTGTGACTATCCGACCGTAAATGAAGCGCTCAGCTTCCCGGATATCGAATCGGATATGGACTCGATCAGAAAGATAGTTATGCTTGGACGCGCATGCCGCAACGAGGCAAATATCAAAAACAGGCAGCCGCTTAAAAAATTATATGTCCAGTCCGATGTTACGATAAACAAGGATTATGTTTATATAATTTTAGACGAGCTCAACATTAAAGATGTTGAATTTGTAAATGACGCTTCACGCTTTATTTCATACAAATTCAAGCCTCAGATGCGGACTATGGGTCCGAAATACGGCAAGCTCATGCGCCCGATATTTGATGAGATATCTAAGATGGATGATAAAATGGTCATTGAGGCTCTAAATTCTGCCGGCGGTTTGAAATTCACATACGGGGACACGGATGTTGAGATCTCAAAGGATGATGTTTTGATCGAGACCACCCAGATGAACGGTATGGTTTCCGACAGCGACAATACATTCACGGTTATTCTTGACACAAATCTGACAGATGAGCTTATTGAAGAAGGTTTCCTGCGTGAA
>DXIJ01000046.1 GCA_019112945.1 Candidatus Monoglobus merdigallinarum
CAATCATTTTATATGTCGAGTTTTTTACAGCCCCATTTCTGTACTAACCAAAAATCTTGTCCATAAGCAGTAGATATTCTCTGCATATCCGTCTTTGAGAATATGTCTTTATTGCCTTTTCAAACGCCTCCAGTGTTGTATTCCTGAAAACTCCGCCTCTTGATATTTCGTAATGATTGCTCTTTGAATACTTATTGGTATCTATCGCATAGGCATATGTAAAATATCTCTCGACCTCTTCTATAACATCGCTGTTATAATACCCGCCAGGGTATGAAATAGCAGTAACGTTCCGGCCGGTTATCTTTGCAAGCTCGGCACACGACCTGCGGAGCTCCTCCTGAAGCTCCTCTTTGCCAAGGCCTGTCAGTTCCACATGCCCTGAGGTGTGGCTCTGGACGCTCACAAGACCGCTGTCCACCATCTCTCTTATCTGCGCGGAGCTTAAGTACCCTTCGGTATCGACATAGGACGAGACCACAAAAATCGTAGCCTTAACATTATACTCTTTAAGCAGCGGAAACAGCTCGGTATAATTATCCTCGTATCCGTCGTCAAATGTCAGTATCACCGGCTTTGAAACACTGTAGGCCTGCTCGTATTCGGTGGCAAAAAGCGTGGTGTAGCTGTTCTTGTTCAGGTAAACCAGCTCTTCCTCGATCTGAGCCGGACGGCAGTAAAGGTTTTCATCACCTCCCCTCGGTGCCTCGGAAACACAATGGTACATAAGCACCGGTATGCCCGGCTCCAGACAGTACGGGAGCAAAACTCCCGCAGCCAATACAACAACGACCAAAACAGCAATAAGCCTGTACCGCTTCTTTTTTCTTCTTGCTCTAAACCTGTTCATTTTGCTATGTTTAATATAAAACCCCCATATAACTCCGGGCGGCGTCCCGGCAGTAGTTCCGAAACCGAATCTATTTTACCACTACGTTTATCAGCTTTCCGGGCACGGCAATACATTTAACAACCTGCTTGCCCGCTGTGAGCTCTTTTATTTTGTCATTGCTCAGTGCAAGCTCTTTCATATCATCTGCCGACATTTCCGGATCGATACTTATCTTATCTCTTATCCTGCCGTTTATCTGCAGCACGATCTCTATCTCATCTACCTTGAGCGCGTCCTCGTCCCACTCAGGCCACTTTTCGACCGAAAGATTTGAGGTCTTGCCTATAATTTCCCACATCTCGGCTGCAATGTGCGGCACAAACGGACTCAGCAGCAGTATAAGCGATTCTAAAGCTTCTGTAACAACAGGCTTGTTTATATCTTTAGCCCGCTCCTTATAGAAATACAACGCATTTACCATTTCCATCACAGCGCTTATCGCGGTGTTGAAACTGAACCTGTCGCAGTCAGCCGTGACTTTCTTTATTGCCGCATGGACTGCACGGCGCAGATCTTTCTCTCCGCTGCCCAGCGCCGTTTTATCGACCTCTTCTTCGGTCATGCAGCTCTTTAGGTCGCCAACCGCCCTGAACACGCGGTTAAGGAAGCGGTATGCACCCTCAACGGCGGTATCGTTCCAGTCAAGGTCACGCTCCGGCGGCGCGGCAAACAGGATAAACAGCCTTGCTGTATCCGCGCCGTATTTCTCTACAATCTCCTCCGGACTTACTACATTGCCGAGAGATTTTGACATCTTTGTGCCGTCCTTTAAGACCATGCCCTGTGTCAGCAGGTTCTCAAACGGCTCATCACAGCTCAAATAGCCGAAATCATGCAGCGCTTTTGTGAAAAACCTTGCATACAGCAAATGCAGTATAGCATGCTCCACTCCGCCGATATACTGATCAACATTCATCCAGTAATCCGCCTTTTCTTTTGAGAACGGCATTTTGTCGTTATGCGGATCGCAGTATCTCAAAAAGTACCACGACGAGCACACAAAGGTATCCATCGTGTCGGTCTCGCGCTTTGCGGGACCGCCGCACTTGGGACAGGTCGTGTTCACAAAATCCTCACATTCGCTGAGCGGCGACTGACCCCGGCCTGTGAACTTGACGTTCTGCGGCAGCAGCACCGGCAGTTCCTCCTCCGGCACCAATACCTCGCCGCACTTTTCGCAGTACACCACCGGGATAGGCGCGCCCCAGTAGCGCTGTCTTGAAATAAGCCAGTCTCTGAGCCTGAAGTTGACTTTCCTTTCGCCTATTCCCTCTTTTTCAAGATAATCTATAATTGCCTTTAAAGCCTCGCCGCTCTCCATTCCGTTAAACCGGCCCGAATTTTCCATGATACCCTCGGCGGCGAACGCCTCGGTCATATCCTCAGACTTCATGTTTTGACCCTTAGGCTGAATAACTATCTTTATCGGCAGTCCGTACTTTTTGGCAAACTCAAAATCACGCTGGTCATGCGCCGCAACGCCCATGACAACGCCTGTGCCATAATCCAGGAATACGTAGTTAGCAAGATACAGCGGGATATTTTCGCCGGTGAACGGGTGGATAAGATACGTTCCGGTGAACACGCCCTCCTTTTCCGTATCGGTTGCAGAGCGCACGATCTCGCTTTGAGTCTGCACCTTTTTGATAAACTCACGGCACTCGGCTTCGGTCTCGCTGCCGCTTATCAGCTCGTCTACAATAGGATGCTCGGGCGCGATAACCATATAGCTCACACCGAAAATAGTATCGGGACGGGTCGTATACACGGTCAGCTCCTTATCGCTGCCGTATATTTTGAACCTTATCTCTGCGCCCTCGCTTCTGCCTATCCAGTTCGTCTGCATAGACTTTACCTTATCCGGCCAGCCGCTGAGCTTATCGATATCGTCAAGCAGCCTCTGTGCATAATCTGTAATCTTAAAGAACCACTGCTCAAGGTCTTTCTTGCCGACCTCGCTTTTGCAGCGTTCGCACTTTCCGTTGACTACCTGCTCGTTCGCAAGCACGGTAGCGCATGACGGACACCAGTTGACGTACGATTTCTTTTTGTACGCAAGGCCGTGTTTATAGAGCTGTTCAAACATCCACTGTGTGAACTTATAATAGTCGGGCTTTGCGGTCGCGACCTCGCGGTCCCAGTCATAGCTAAGGCCCAGTCTTTTAAGCTGTCTGCGCATGTTATCTATGTTTGACCATGTCCAGTCGGCAGGGTCTGCGCCGTTCTTTATAGCCGCGTTCTCGGCCGGGAGACCGAACGAATCCCATCCCATCGGGTGCAGCACGTTATAGCCCTGCATCTTTTTGTACCTTGCAACAACATCGCCTATGGAATAATTTCTGACATGACCCATGTGAAGATTGCCTGACGGATATGGGAACATTTCAAGCGCATAATACTTAGGCTTTTTTGTATCCTCACTGATCTTAAATTCATTTGCGTCCTGCCAAACCTTTTGCCACTTTTCTTCAATAGCTGTAAAATCGTACTTCAAATCCTATCAATCCTTCCTGAAATTAACCAAATTAATCTATACAAGTATTATCACTTAACCAGCAGGTCAGAGACGTCGACCCGCAGACCGTCTTTCCACACACGCTCAAGAGAATAGAACTCCCTTGTCTCTTCAAGGAATATATGGACAATGACCTCGTCATAAGCGAGAAGTATCCACTGCGCAGTCCTGTAGCCCTCCTTGTTTACCGGCACTATGCCGTCCTTTTCGAGCTCCTCCTCAAGATTATCGCAAAGAGCCTTTACCTGAGTGTCCGAGCCGCCGGTCACAATAACAAAGTAATCAGCCATTGTGGTAAGCTCTGAAATGTTTATGACCTCTATATCTCTGCCTTTTTTGCCGTCAAGTATTTTTACAATTTTATTAACGGTCTCATTGTTACTTGCCATATGATCCTCTCTCCTAAAATATTTTAAATTCTTATCTGAAATTCTGCTCTATCAGCTCTTCGGTATCATCCTCATCTGCAACAAAATACGAGATACCGCCGATATACTGCGAATCGCCCGGCAGCTGATATATGTTGATATTGCTTGTCCCGACCCTGAACACGTCAAAGAGCAGCTCCCTGACCTCGGCATTATTAAGGTCGGTCAGCGTATTATCCATGATAGCGCCGTATACGAACGGAGCCTTTATTATACCGATCGGGCTTGTTATCTTATCAAGCACGGCCGAATAAAACTGCGACTGCGCCTTGTTTCTGTCGATATCTCCCATTGGGTAACCTGTGCCGTCATCGTTCTTTCTGAAGCGCATAAACATCATGGCCTCCTCGCCGCTGAGCCTTTGGCGTCCGGCCTCAAGCTCTATCACCAGCCCCTGGACGGGGTCGTGGTAGTTCATATCTATAGGTACGTCAACAGTTACGCCGCCGAGAGCATCAACTATCTCCTTGAACGCGTCAAAGGTGACTATAGCGAAAAAATCGGCTGTGAGCCCGGTCACGCTTTTGACCTCGCTCTTCATTGTCTCTATGCCCGAAAAATACGCCGAGTTTATCTTTTTATCATTGCGTCTGTTTGAGACACGCGTATCGCGCGGTATCTGCAAAACGCTTATCTTTTTATCGATATTATTGACCTGAACCATCAGGATAAGGTCGGTTCTGTAGCCGTCAACATCTACTCCGGCGACCAGAATGTTTGTGACGTCTTTAAGACGCGATCTGGCGTTGTCTCCTAAGTAAACACGTCCGAAATTAAAGCCTGCAACCGCAAACACGACCACTATTATCAGGGAAATTATACGGCTCAGGGCTGACTTTTTTTTCATAATACTTTCTCCTTAGTATATGCGATTCAGCGGCTTCGCCTTATTACCAGGTCGTTTCTCGCATGAACCGTATCCGGATGAATGACAAGACCTCTGTTTAAAAGGTCTTTGATAGTCTCGTCTATACCGAGTATTATTGCCTCGTCAAGATTTTCATACGCCTTTTTCCTGAGCGCCTCTACGCCGTCAAAGTCGCGGCCGGGTTCTATGTAATCGGCAATATATATAATCTTTGTAAGCAGGCTCATGCTGCCCTTGCCGGTGGTATGATATCTTACCGCGTCAAGCACCTCCGGGTCGTATATGAAAAACTTGCTCTGTGCATCGCACGCGCCAAGCTGCCCGTGCAGTATCTTAGGCATAAGCCTTGACATATAATCAGCTGATATGCCGTATTTTGTCCTTAGGATATTCTCCATATCATTTGGATCATATTCCTTTGCGCAGTCGTGGACAAGACCGGCAAGATAGGCCTTGTGCACATCGGCTCCGTATCTTCTGGCAAGCTTTTCCGCCTCGTCCGCGACCCCCAAGGAATGCTTATATCTCTTTTCACTCAGTATCTCTTTAAGCTGGTTTTTTATCTCATCAATTGACAGCATGACATTCATCTCCGATTGTCTTTTTATTTGTACAAGCTATGATTGTTGATATATTCGATAATTTTATCGTCAGTCATATATCTTATCGGCTTGTTCTGTTTAATATTACTGCGCAGCAGTGTTGAGGATACGTCTACGATAGGCATTTCAACCCGCACTATCTCAGCATCGTATTGCTGCTTCAGGTTTTTTATCTTTTCGCAGAGCTGCCGCTCCGGGATCTGAGCTCTGCCGACAACCGCCACGGTGCAAAGCCCGAATATCCGCTGCGGCTCGCGCCACTTTTCCATATAATCAAGCGAATCCGCACCGACCAGAAAATAAAGCTCCCAGCCGCTGCAGCTGCCGTTTTTAAGCCTTTCCAGCGTATTGACCGTATACGTAACCCCGCTGTCCGAAATTTCTATATCCGACAGCTCAAAATCACGGTTTTCATCCACCACCAGCTTAAGCATATTATACCTGTCCCTGCCGCTTACAATATCGTCCGCTTCTTTATAGGTTATTCTGCCTGTGGGAATAAACAGCACCTTGCTGAGCCCCAACTGGGCTATGCTCTGCTGCGCTATGGAAAAATGCCCAAAGTGAGGGGGATTAAACGTCCCCCCCATTATGCCAAGCTTCTTCATTAACTATACCGGGCGGTTTAGTATGCAACCACCCCGGTTACCTCCTCGTCGATAGACTTCGCTCTCTTTCCGTCGGCTCCGGTCTTGAACAGCTCAAACGTGCTGCCGCCCTGACTGTTGTAGTAAACAATTTCTCCATTGTTCTTAAGTCCGTACGAGCTCACACCCGCCGCAACCTCTCTGACCTTGCCGTCATTGCTTACGCAGTACACGTCTCCGGTTCTGCTCTCTAAGCTGTAGTTCTTTGCATACACTATATAATTTCCCGACTTATCGAAAGTAAACGCTCCCGCTCCGACCTCCTCGGCCAGAACAGTATTCTTTTCGTTAGTATATGCATTAAGCGTTACTAAATTCCATGTTATATTATAATTATCCGCAAATCTTACAGTTTGTCCGTCCGGTGTAATATTGCACGAATATGCCGTATCGCTTATCTTTTTGCTCTGACCGACAACGCCGTTCTCTATAGAGAGTACATACAAACCGCCGCTTTCGACCGACGTATCATAGCCGTCGATAAACGCAACTCTTGTGAAATCGGAATTTATCTCAAACTGCGAAACGCGTTTGTGGTTTTCATCGTCCAAAACTGTTATGTTTGAAGCGATAAGCTGACCCTCGGTTCCCGACAGGTTTGCATAGTAATATTCAAAGGCCGTACCCTCGGCATTCGCCTTTCTGAACACCACCGACTGTTCATCGCTGCTCATCTTGACTATCTCCGTAAGATTGCCGGAGATCCTCTCGCGCTGGCCGCTTGAGAGGCTCACGTAATACAGCGTCTGATAGTAATTCTCATACGAGCCGCCCGCAAACATGCCGTCCGATGCAGTCTGAATCACCGGGGCGCACCTTGAGCCGTCGGTAACCATTACTCTCTCTTCCGAATCAGCCTTTAAGAGATATGTTTCAAAGCACATAGTTTCATCGTTATAGTTCTTGGCGTAGACGACCGCTCTGCCGCCGGGATTTGTACCGAACATGGTGTAAACATCGGAATCGACCATTTTTGTTTCGGAAACAACACCCTCACTGACTGTCACAAGATACAGGTTGCCTACATAATATTCACTGTTATACTCATTAAGATAGAGGATACTTCCGCCCTGACCGAACATATAATCGTCCGGAAGCACATTTTCAGCTAAAACAGCAGACTGTCCGCTGACGCTTGACCAGTAGTTAAGCGTACCGCCCGCGCCGTATCTGTCCGTACCTGTCAGGAAAAGCACTCCCGTGCCGTCGCTTGACACCTTGATATCATGGTACACATCATCGGCTATCTTTACCGAAGAATTTTTCTTTCCGCTTTCGGCATAGTTTAAGCTGCCGTCGTTTTCGTTAAGATTGGCATTGTTGATAAAATACACCCCGCTGCCGTCCTCGGTGTAGGTAATAAGGTCTCTCTCGCTGACGGGCTCAAAATACGGGGTCTCATCAGAGCTTTCCTCGTCGTCGTCGCCGCGTGACGGAGAGGAGCTCGGTTCTGCCGGCTCCTGATACTGCCGGGCAATAAAGCTGCCGCCGATCTCGTTCACTTTTCCGTCATATGACGAATAGAGCGTATCACCCTTTGTATATACCGTAGGCGTTTCGGGCAGCTCATAGCTCACCCTGGACGCCATATTAACAGACGCAATAACGATAACAATTACCGCAGCGGCAATAACCACACCGGCTATAAGTGCAATTTTCGGCGAAACCTTTGACAGTGCGGCGCCCTTGCGCGGCCGCCCTGAAGCCTTTCTTTCACTCCTCAGAGGAGCTCTGTCCTCACGCACAGGCTTCTCCTCCGGCGCAGCAGTCTTTTGTTTGGCGGTGTCTTCTTCAGCTCCTCCCGCTTCCGTGCGTCTGAGCTGCTTTAAAATACCGCCCTCCTGCTTCTTTTTGAGCTTTTTCTCGCGGCGTTCCTTTCTGGCAAGCCGCGCCGCCTCAAGCGCCTTTATCTTCTCATCGTCGGTCATGTTCGAAAAGCTCTCGTCATAGCGTGCTTCTCTCTTCTTTTTCAATTCCTCATCCACCTTATATGATGAATCGCCGCTGTCTGTGGTTTCTTCAAACATTTGCGAATACTTTGCGTCAAAATCAGAATCAACGCTCTGGCCGGAGGCTTTAGAGCCCGGCTCCTGAGCATTACCGCAGTCTGCGCCGCACTTTGGGCATTTTGTCTCGCCGCCAATTAACTCGGCGCCGCATTTTTCACACTTCATTAATAATCCAACCGCCTTTCTGCTTAGATTATGTCCGGATTTGATTTAGCAATCAGCTGAAATATAAAGCTGCATAATATCAAAAATAATTAAGTCAAGACGTCCCCCCGCTTCTAAAGCGGCGGGTTCCGCTTAATTTTTCGGCAGGGGTAAGCCCCTTGCTGAAAACGTCCTATGACGGGATTGCGTCCCTTATTAAATTTTACCACATTAAAAGACAAAAAACAACTGTTTTATAAAAATTTTATAACTAATTTAGTCTTTGCGGTCTTTAAGCTTTTCCGCAAACTCTCTCTCGTTCTCGCTGAGCCTTGCGCGCCTGAGCATTCCCCTGCGCTTTTTAAAGGTGTTTATGATAGACATCTCGCGCTTCCAGTTTTCGATATTTTTATGATGGCCGCTGAGTAAAATCTCCGGTACGGCACGGCCTCTCCATACCTCGGGGCGCGTGTACTGAGGGAACTCCAGCAGCCCCGAGTAATGCGATTCCTCGGAAAAGGCCTCCTCTGATTTGAGCACCCCGGGCAGCAGCCGCACAACGGCGTCGACCACAGCCATTGCCGCTATCTCTCCGCCGGTCAGCACAAAATCACCGATAGATATTTCAGCGTCAACGATCTCATCCAGCACCCTCTGGTCTACCCCCTCATAGTGCCCGCACAGCAACACGATATGACTGTATTTTTTCGCCAGACGCTTTGCTGTGCCTTGGGTAAACGTCTTGCCCTGCGGCGACATATATATCGTGTATGGCTTGTAATCAAGCCCGTCCGCCACGCTTTGGTATGCCAGATATATCGGCTCGGCCTGCATTACCATGCCCTGTCCGCCGCCGTACGGATAGTCGTCAACTCTGCGGTGCTTGTTAAACGCAAAATCCCTTATGTTTACATAGTTTATCTCCGCAAGACCGTTTTTCTGCGCACGGCCGATGATACTGCTGCCGAGCACTGCCTCAAGCATTTCGGGAAACAGTGTTAAAATATCAAACCTCATCAGTCAATTAATCCTTTCATCAGCCTGACGATAATATATCCGCCGTCTATGTCAGTCTTAAGAACAACGCCGCTGAGCACCGGTATAAGCACCGGCTTGCCATCCGGTGTATCATTCAGTACATACACATCGTTGCTTCCCGTCTTTATGACATCGCCGACCTTACCCAATACTCTGCCGTTTTCCTCTCTGACCTCAAGCCCCAGTATGTCTGTAATATAATATCTGCCCTCCGGGAGGCTGAGCCACCCCCGCCTTACATATACTATCTTGTTCTTATACCGCTCCGCATCGTTTATGCTGTCAATACCTTTAAGCTTTACTATGTGGCATGACTTGTGAAGCCTGTTTCTCTCTATCTCGCGCTCGCTGCCGTCTATTATAAGGCAGTCGAGATCATCAAACACACCTGCGTCATCGCACCACGGCTGAATTTTTAGCTCGCCCCTTATGCCGTGAGTGTTTACTATTTTCCCGATCTCCAGTAATTTATCCATACACGTTTCCCCTTAATCATTTTCATTTTCCGGCGCATTATCACCTACGGCTCCGTCCCAGAGGTATTTGCTGAGGTCTACCCTGCCGCTGTCATCGACCTCAATGCCGTCTAAGATAAGCAGCCGCTTTTGCTCGTCCCCACCGCCGAACGCGAACGATCCCGACAAAAATCCCTCGCGGTTGACGACCCGAAAACACGGGATCTCATCGGGTCTCGGGTTTGAATGCAGCGCATACCCGACAACGCGCGCAAGCCTTACGTTTCCGCAGAGCGCGGCAATCTGACCGTACGTCGCGACCTTGCCGCGGGGTATCTGCCCTACAATACTATATATCTTTTCAAACGTATTCATAATATATTCCTCCGCCGCACCGATTTGGTATATTATAGCACAGAAAATCCGTCTTAGCAAGAAAAAAAGGAAGCGCACACAGCACTCCCCCAAAATGACTTAAATAATATCGACAACAACTTTTTTGTCGATACGGTTGCCCGCGCTCTTAATGACCGTTCTGATGGCCTTAGCTATCCTGCCCTGCTTGCCTATGACCTTTCCCATATCGCCCTCTGCGACATGCAGCTTAAGCACTGTCAGGCCTTCCTTTTCCACCAGCTCGACCTCAACGGCGTCAGGCTCGCTTACCAATGATTTGGCAATGAACTCAAGTAGTTCCTTCATCTGACATTCCTCCGATAAACAAGGCGGTCATTTAGCCGATAATACCCTTGTTCTTTAAAAGTCTCTTAACAGTGTCTGTAGGCTGTGCGCCGTTCTTTATCCACTTCTGGATCTTTTCAGCGTCAAGCTCAACAGCTGCCGGCTCTACCATCGGGTTGTAGGTTCCGACCTGCTCGATAAATCTTCCGTCTCTCGGAAATCTCGCGTCCGCAACGACCACACGGTAAAACGGTGCTTTCTTTGCGCCCATTCTCTTTAATCTGATCTTTACTGCCATTTGTTTTAAACCTCCAAAAATTTATAAATATAGAATTAATTATTTTCTGTTTTCAGCTCAGCCAAGCGGGGGGAAGCCCCCGCGCCCGAACATTCCGCCAAACGCACCTTTTTTCATCTTCTTGTTCATATTGCCGCCGGAGAGCTGCTTGACCATTCTTTGCATCTGGTCAAACTGCTTGAGCAGTGAGTTTACTTCTACGATAGAAACACCGCTGCCCTTTGCTATCCTCTCTTTTCTCGAGGGCGTCAGCTTATCCTTAAGCTCGCGCTCGCCAGGCGTCATTGAGGTGATTATCGCCTCGATATGCGCCATTTTCTTCTCGTCCACCTGAGCGTTCTGAAGCGCCTTTGCATTTACGCCCGGAATCATTCCCAGCACGTTTTGGATAGGACCCATGTTCTTCATCTGCTCCATCTGATCCAAAAAATCACTGAACGTGAACTTCTGCGTCCTGAGCTTGCGCTCGAGCTCCTCTGCCTTTTTCATATCCAGAGCCTGCTCCGCCTTTTCGATAAGACTGAGCATATCGCCCATGCCAAGTATCCTTGAGGCCATGCGGTCGGGGTGGAACTGCTCAAGGTCAGTCAGCTTCTCGCCCATACCGCAGTATTTTATCGGCTTGTTGGTGACCGCGCGCACAGACAGTGCCGCACCGCCCCTTGTATCGCCGTCAAGCTTTGTCAGAACCACGCCGGATATCTCCAGCTCACTGTTGAACTTGTCGGCCACATTGACTGCATCCTGTCCGGTCATAGCGTCTACGACCAGCAGAATTTCTGTCGGCTCGACCCTTGCCGATATTTCTTTAAGCTCATCCATGAGCTGCTCGTCAATATGCAGGCGACCCGCCGTGTCGATAATGAGCACATCATTTGAATGGCTCACAGCGTGCTTGAGTCCGCGCTCGGCTATGCCGACCGCATCGGCGACGCCCTCCTCGGCGTACACCGGAAGCTCCAGCTGCGCTCCAACGACCTGCAGCTGCTTAACAGCCGCCGGACGGTACACATCGCACGCACACAAAAGCGGACGCTTTCCCTGCTTTTTAAGCAGTCCGCCGAGCTTTGCCGCAGTCGTCGTCTTTCCTGCGCCCTGGAGGCCGGCCATCATTACTATAGTCGGGGGCTTTGGCGAGATAGTCAGCTTCTCGGCCTCGCCTCCCATGAGCTTTATCAGCTCTTCGTTTACAATTTTTATGACCTGCTGCGCGGGAGTCAGCGATTCCATGACCTCGGCTCCGCTCGCGCGCTCCGAGACGCTTGCAACAAAGTTCTTGACGACCTTAAAGTTAACGTCAGCCTCCAAAAGCGCAAGCTTTACCTCGCGCATGGCGGCCTTTAAATCCTTTTCGGACACCTTTCCCTTGCCGCGCAGCTTCTTAAAAGTGTTCTGAAGCTTCTCAGACAAGCTTTCAAAAGCCATTTAAATCTCCCCTTTGCAAAATTAAAAGGTAAAATCAATACTGTACATACATTCTGCTCTGCACCAAAAAACGCCGGTTCGGCTTTATGCTTCTATGCCGTTTATCTCATGTATTATCATGAGTATATCGTTTATCTTATGCTTAACGCCGCTTGACAACTCTTTGATATCCGGCGAGCTCTCTATATCCCTGATGATACTGTCTATCCTATCGAGGTCTGATTTAATGCATAAAAATCTGGCTGCAAGACCCAGCCTCTCCTCGGTCTCGTACAGGATGTTCTCTGCGCGCTTGATGTTGTCGCGCACTCCCTGGCGCGTAATTCCCATATGCGCGCCTATCTCCGAGAGCGAAAGGTCCTCGTTGTAATAAAGATCCACACTTTCGGCCTGGCGCTCTGTGAGCATATTTCTGTAAAAATCAAAGAGCAATGCTATCTTCACATTTTTATCAAGTTCGTCATTATTATTCATATTATCACAACCCGCTGTACTGTTTTTATCAGTCGAGTAAAGCAATTCACCTTTACAACTATGACATTTTAAACTTTTTTTTCGGTTTTGTCAAGAGCTGTTTTTACTTTTTAGGCTAATCAACAGTTAAAAAGCTGTTTTTGCGGCCTTATTTATTCAACATAATCAAATTCACAGCCGCAGATATCAACCGGGTCGCCGTCCTTTATACCGGCCTCCTTGAGCTTGTCTATTATACCGCTCTTGATAAGTGTGCGCTGGAAGTATTGCAGCGATTCGTAATCGTCCATATTAACAGAGCCGACTATGAGCTGTGCGCGTCTGCCCTCAACATGGAAAACTCCGTCCTCGACCGTCACGGTTATCCTGTCGCTCTGCTCCCTGTCGGCCTCGAAATCAAACAGCTCATACTCCTCCTCAAACTCTTCATCGGGTATTTTACTGAGCTCCTCGTAGGTGTATTTAAGCACCTCGTCTATCCCCTGCCTGGTCGCCGCCGATATCTTAAACACCTTATATCCGCGATTTTCCATTTCGCTTCGAAACCGCTCGAAGTTATCGTTAAAGCTCGGTATGTCGCACTTGTTTGCAAGGATTATCTGGCGCTTGCCTGCGAGTTTTTCGCTGTAGAGCTCAAGTTCTTTGTTGATTATATCAAAGTCCTCAACGGGGTCTCTGCCCTCTATACCGGAAACATCAACAATGTGCAGCAGCAGCTTTGTTCTTTCAACATGCCGCAGGAACTCGTGCCCGAGACCCACGCCCATGTGCGCACCCTCGATAATACCCGGTATATCTGCGGCCACAAAAGAGCCGTCGCCCATGTTCACCACGCCCAAATTCGGCTGCAGGGTCGTGAAGTGGTAATTGGCTATCTTAGGTCTCGCATCGCTTATAATTGACAAAAACGTTGATTTTCCGACATTCGGGAAGCCCAGCAGGCCGACGTCCGCAATAAGCTTAAGCTCAAGCGTAACCATTCTCTCATCGCCGGGCGCACCGGGCTTTGAAAACCTCGGCACCTGACGCGTGGCGGTCGCGAAATGTGCGTTGCCCCAGCCGCCTATGCCGCCCTTTGCGGCAACAAATTCTTCACCATCGGACTTTAAGTCACATATAACAAGCCCGGTCTTTTCATCGCGGACTATAGTTCCGACCGGAACGTGTATCCTAAGGTGCTGTCCGTTTTTACCGCTGCGGTTGGAATCCCGACCGTTCATGCCGTTCTCTGCTGCAAACTTCCGCTTATACCTGAAGTTCAGCAGCGTGTTTATATTCTTGTCCGCTACAAATATGATATTTCCCCCTATGCCGCCGTCGCCGCCGTCGGGGCCGCCGGCCGCAACGTATTTCTCACGGTGAAAGGTCACCGCTCCGTCACCGCCGTCGCCTGCTTTTATAAAAATCTTCGCGCTGTCTGAAAACATACAAGCTTCTCCTTTCCGGAATCTTAATTTAAAATAAAAAGGGGCGGACGCTCGTCCACCCCACTGCAGTCAAAATTACTGAACGATCTCGTATACAGAAACCTGCTTCTTGTCTCTGCCCTTGCGTTCAAACTTAACTCTTCCGTCAATAAGTGCAAAGAGAGTATCATCGCTACCCTTTTTAACATTAATTCCGGGGTAAATCTTTGTTCCTCTCTGCCTGACAAGAATGTTTCCCGCCAGTACGGGCTGACCGTCGCCCTTCTTTACACCAAGGCGTTTGGACTCGGAATCTCTTCCGTTCTTGGTACTACCCATTCCTTTCTTATGAGCCATTATCTATCACTCCTTTACCTCTAAATCAATATTAAGCTTTAAGCGTTGATAGCCGTGATCTCAACCTTTGTGTACGGCTGTCTGTGTCCCTGCTTCTTATGATAATGCTTTTTTGGCTTATATTTATAGACTATTATCTTCTTGGACTTGCCGTTCTTTGCAACGGTAGCGGTGACGCTTGCGCCGTCAACATACGGTGCGCCGACCTTAACATCATCTCCGCCGACAACCAAAACCTTGTCAAACGTAACAGTCTCTCCGGCTTCTACATTGAGCTTTTCGATAAATACCGTATCGCCCTCAGAAACCTTGTACTGCTTTCCGCCTGTCTCTATAAATGCGTACATTCGTAATACCTCCTATTACCCAAGACTCGCCATTAGGGTGACGCGGACCGCATCTTTAACAAGACCCTTTCTGTGCGGTTACCGATATACTATAACATATTTAGGTTTTGTTGTCAAGAAAATGTTTTATAAAATTGTTTAAAATTTCAACGGAGCGTTTGGTTATAAACACTCCCACGCC
>DXIJ01000047.1 GCA_019112945.1 Candidatus Monoglobus merdigallinarum
TTATCATCGCTTTTCCTTATCTCATTGGCAGTGTCTATCCCCGACCTGCCATCCATCTCAATGTCCAAAAAAATAATGTTGTATTCAAACGGTCTGAAAGCTTCAAGAAGCTCCTCACCGCTGTGAAACTCACTGATCTCAGCGTCTAAATAACAGCTCCGCAGCTTGTTTTCAAGCAACGTCCTAAACGAAGCAATATATTCTGCATCATCATCACACAAAATAACTTTCATTTCAGCATTCCCCTTTATTTGACGGCTGTCAAAATAAACTATTAAATTATATCATTATTTTTCTCAAATTTCAATATATCGGGTCAAAAAATATCAAAAAATCGTGTTCTTAATTTCGAAAACATTAAATATTATATCGCCAAATTGTTAAAAACGTGCTACTTGATACATCAAAAATACCACTTGATACATTTGGGTAGAAAAATCTTTGGATTTATGATACTCTTGTATCAGTCAAAAAAAATCATATTCGGAAAGGATGGCAAAGATATGAAGAAGCCTATTATTTACAAAATTGCGCAGGCGCTGGCAGCGCTATCGTTATTCGCAGGCCTGAGCTCACTGACGCAGACCTGCTGGCTGAATTTTTATCAGCCCAAGATGCCGGAACGCATCAGGGACTATAAATAGCAGCAAGGCTCTCAGCCAAATGTGCTCGGGAGCGAGTATCTTCAGTGATAAAAAAATTAAAAAGCTGCCGGGCTGAAATCCCGGCACACGCGCCTGAAGCCGCACGTCTATGCAGCCGGTATGCCACTGACACACCATATACCTATTAATACCGGCGAGCTTGGTGGCTTCAGGCGCTTTTTTAACGTAGGGATTAGGCAACGTAGGAGTTAGGAATTAGGGGCGGTGATGGGTTATTTAACCAAACAAAAGTCCCGGCGCAGCGGACTTAGGCAACGCTTTGCGCAAAGCGTTATGCAAACTGCGGTAGTCGAAGTTTGCAGTAACCAAAATTGTTATTTGGTTAGATAACCCGCCACGTCCTAATCCCTATTTCCTAATACCTAATCCCTACGTTAAAATCTCAAATATTTGTGTGATTTTTGATAAGTTTTGATTGCAAAATAAGTAGAAGCTTTGTCAAAACCTGTTATAATTAATAGTGAAAATAATAAATATTATATCAGGGAGATGAAAAAACTATGAAAATGTTGTGCAAACGGCTTATAGGAGTATTAATTATGATTTCAATGACGCTAAGCTTAATTAATGTCCCGGCTTTTGCAGCCGTGACAGATGACACACAGGTTGACGGAACCACCGGCGTACCTCTCGGCGGCTTTGGTACGGGCGGCGTTAAGTTCAACGCCCGCACAGGCACATTTGCCGCACTGACACAGGCTCCGGCGGACGCATACGACTACAGCAGCCTAAACGGTGCAAAGTTCCAGCTCTACACCAACAGAGAGGGCGATATCTACACCGCAAACACACTTAAGGCGGCAACGGTCGACGGCCGTGCCGATGATGACGCTATCTGGCCGATGCACTATGCGAATCTCGGCAATGTACGCGGCGTACAGGTCGATCTTAAAGCGTTCTCACCGTATGACAGAGAGAACTCAGACAACATGAGTATGCCTTATGCCTTCTATGAAATGACGGTGGAAAACACCGAAAGCACAAGCGTTGACGCATCGCTTGCATTCCAGCTTACAACAAGCGACACACCGAGCTATGTTGCCGGCAAGGGCTTCAGCGGTGATAAATGGGCGATATACGGAGCGTCGGATGACAGCGGAGCGGTTATTACGGTGGGCAGTGATTCGGGCTACGAATCAGACGGCGTGCTCAGCAACTCTATAAGCGGCAGGACAAACAAGGTCGCAGTCAAGGTCAGCCTTGCAGCTGGCGAATCCAAAACGATAAAATTTGTGCTCGCATGGTATGATGACTCTGAGCCCGACTGGCACTACTACTTAAACTTCTATGACAACCCCGGCGATATTGCTCAGAGAGGACTTGACAGCTTCGACAACCTTAAGGCAAATGCTGAGGAGCTTGTCACAAACATGAGAAACTCAAATCTGCCCGACTGGTTCAGGAACCAGATACAAAATACGCTTGTTAATATTTCCAACAACTCAATGTATAAAAAAGACGGCAGAGTTGCGTATTCAGAGGGTGAGTGGACCTGCTTCGGCACTATGGATCAGATGTGGCTGGCAAGGCAGATCATAACTCAGATCAATCCGTTCTTCACCTGGAGAGAGCTTGAATACTGGGCAAGGACACAGAGGAACGACGGTCAGATCCACCATGACTTTAACACACCGGTTGAGAACAAGGCGGAGCGTGCAGAGCTCGTGCAGTGGGACGACACCGAGCACGCAGACTACAGAAACATTGACAAATGGGTAGACCTCAACTGCGGACTGATAATCTCTGTTTACGAGACTATGCAGATCGCCGGAAACCCGCAGGCAAGCGGCATCCTCAACGACCCTGACGCACAGAATATGGATATGCTCGAATACTTCTGGCCGTATATGAAGAAAGCCGGAGACCGTATCCTAAAGCAGGTAGAGCTTTACGGCAATGAGGAATACCCTTATACCTTTGACGATTCCGAAAACTCATACGATGCGGGCGGCAACCCCAACCCATATAATGCAAGCCTGTCGGCCGTTGCATACAGAATCATGCTTCAGCTCGCAGAAGAACTTGGAGAGACAGCAGAGGCTGAGAAGTACACAACGGCCTACAACACTGTCGTTGAATCTTTTGCAAACCGCTATCTGTCCGATAACTTCCCGGAGGATAAGCGCGTCAGCGAATCGTTCTTTACCGGCCAGTGGCTGTCTATGCACTTAAAGCTCGGCCAAATCTGGTCAGACGAGCAGACAGACTATGTGCTTGACCAGCTTGACAGCTTCTATCACCCGTATTACTGGGGCATGGGCACACTTAAAGGAACTTATGATGAGTGGACGCCCTACATGCTCGCTCACTACGGCGGTCTGCTGCTCCACACCAGAAGAGAGAATATATTTGAAGCTATGCAGCGCGACTCGTACAGCAGACACTACACTGACAGAAACAAGGTATTCAACCATCCGCTTGATATACTGCCGGCAGTCAGCGAGCCGAACTATGCGGCAACAACAATCTCCGGAGGCAACCAGTACATAAGCATGCCGGGTCTTTGGAGGAATTACAACGATATCGTCGGCTACTACCGCGACCAAAGAACCAATGACATCTGGGTACAGCCGAGACTTATACCCGAAATGGAAAACACCATGACGGACGCCATGTTTATATCGCCGGAGGGCTACGGCACAGTCAGCTGCACCGAGAGCGGCGAAGTGAACCAGAACCAGAGCATGACTGTAAAGATCGAAAACCCAATCAACGTTTCCAAGATACATCTGCTTGATAATTTCGGCGAGGCTGAGCCGACGGTCACGATAAACGGATCACCTGTGAAGTTTACCAGAACAGGAACAGGCTATGATAAAGAGCTTGTAATAGAGTGGAACGGCACACTTGACAGTAACGGTATCACGATCGAGACCAGCGGAGAAGCCGGTTACACGATCCCCGACCTCCCCGAGGCGCCGAGCGGCGGCCCCGATGACGGCGATGTCAGCGAGATCAAGGACGCTTACGCTTCTATCCCGGCGACCTCATCGGAAAGCAAGGTCGGTGTGGACACGATAACTCCTATCGGTCAGGACTGGTACGTCAAAAACCAGAACAACTATGACAACCACATTATTTTTGAGAACGTTGAATTTGGAGACGTAGGCGCAGGAACTGTAAGCGCGCGCGTCTCGAGCGAATACGAGGGCTTTACCCTCCAGGTTAAGCTTGATAACGTGGGAACCGACCCGGTCGGCATAATAACAGTGCCGAATACCGGAAGCGAAACAAGCTGGACAGAGGCAATCTGCACATTCAGCGAGCCCATTACCGGCACGCATAATGTTATAATAGTATTTGACGCAGCCGGAGCTCTGGATCCAAAATATGTCAGTCTGCAAAGTATTAAGTTCCTGCAGGCGGACGGCAGACTTGACAGAACTGCATGGACCGGAACTGCTTCAAACAACTCCTCAAGCCTGAGCGCCGCTTGGGACGGCGATATTGAATCACGCTGGCATGCAAGCTGGCAGGAGGTAGGAAAATACATAATCCTCGACCTGGGTTCCACACAGCACTTTAACAGGATAGAGATAGATAACGGTGACAAGGGCAGCGATCACCCGCAGGGCTATGCGGTATACGCTTCAAACAGCAGTTCAAGCTTCGGCAGTCCTATCGCCGCAGGAAACTCATCCGGCGAGGCTGTACTCGGAATAGATTTTCCTGAGCAGGAAGCAAGGTATATCATGATAGAAATTACGGCAGCAAACCCTGACGCATACTGGGCGATACATGAGCTCAATGTCTTTCTTGCCGAGGAGGAGCCGATAACCACAGACCCGGCAATCGTAGGCATATATTCAGGCTCATCCGGCACACACCCGTCCGGCACAAAATACTTCAACACAGTAAAGTACGACCAAGGCAGCAGAACCGCAAGGGTCAATACAAACACCGAACGCGCTGTATTTACAAGCAACGTGAGCGATGAGCTGAAAGCGTTATTCGCTGACCCGAGCGATCCGACAATGCTGAACGAGGCATTCTCGAGCGTGTTTGTCAACTACATCGGCAAGAGCGGTGACTATGACAACAAACCCGCAATCGAAAACATAAGCCTGCCGGCAGGAGAATATACCATATACTATTTCGGCGGCAATGAGCTCCCGGTAATAGTTGACCTGCCGGGCGCCGAGGCTTCAAGCTTCACTGCGGATAATTCTGCGGCGGCTTACGACTTTGCAACGATTGGCACAAAGACGCATCACATGAAAGAGATAACGCTTACACTCAATGCAGATTATACCGGCGATATCACATTCTATAACGACGCAGGCTGGCTGCCCGATCTCTATTCGGTAGTAATCAAGAGCAACAGCGCGCCTGCAGCGGTGACCGCTATAACCGGATATACGGACGGAGTAGTATCGATCACCAAGGGCGCAGACTTCCCGGCTGAGGCGGTAGTTGTAGCGGCGGGCTACACAGACGGCGCGCTTGTCGATATGAAGCAGGCTGCAGTCGGTGACGGCAATGAAATTAATGTCGGTACCGTAGAGGGCGACAGCGTCAAAGTATTCCTCTGGGATTCTCTTGAGAGCATGAGCCCGCTGTGCGCTGCATATCCCGCAGAATAACCGGCCGCAAGAGCTTGCGGTAACACACAAAAAGGACGGGGCCTCATTGGCTCCGTCCTTAAATATGCCGTGTTATAAACCGAAACCCGCTGCCGCCGGGACTTTTATTTGGTCAAGTCTATGAAAGCCTGGCCGATTTTTGCGGTAACACCTTTAGCAAGGCGTTGACCGCTGCCCTAAATTATTATTTGGTTAGATAATTCTCCCGCGCCTGCGCACCTCTGCGCTCACTCCGTTCGCCTACCGAGGTTTGCACTTCACCCTAATTTTAAGGTGAAGAAAACTTCAGCCGATGGCAAATCCGTCACGTCCTATTTCCTAATTCCTACGTTTAGTTATTCCTCTTATATTCGGTGCCCCATGCGAACATGGAATCAAGAACGGGTTTTAAACTGTACCCGGTGTCAGTGAGCGTATACTCGACCCTCGGCGGAACCTCCGGATATATCTCCCTTGTCAGAAGTCCGCTGTCTTCCATGTCCCTCAGGTTTGAAGTAAGCACTTTCTGCGATATACCTCCCAAAGACTTTTTCAGCTCGCCGAACCGTCTGGTTCCCTCCATAAGATCGCGCAAAATAAGTACTTTCCAGCGGTTTGAAATAAGCGTCAGCGTGGTCTCGACCGGGCAGGCCGGCAGTTCCTTTTTCATTCTACCCACTCCTTTACCTTAGTGTTAATTAGAAACTTAGTTTCTGTTATATACTTAACATTATAGCTTCTCGCACCTATTTTGTCAAGTATAACCCCGCCTATCCAAAAAGCGTATCCTGTGTATTCCAAGCGAAAGATTGACAAGCTGTAAACGCAGCGTTATAATAAAAATATGAATAACGATTATCTTATAAAGCAAAAACCCTCATATGCGCTGCTCTTGTTTTCACTGCCTATAATTATCGGCAATCTTTTTCAGCAAACATACACCATGGCGGATTCTGCGATTGTCGGAAGATTTGTAGGCGAACAGGCTCTTGCCGCCGTGGGGGCTTCGTACTCGCTGACGAATATTTTTATATGTATAGCCTTTGGCGGCGGCGTGGGCTGCTCGGTCATTGTCAGCCGTTACTTCGGCGCTAAGGACTATGTTCACATGAAAACCGCTGTTTATACCGCAATGCTTTCGTTTTTGGCAGTCAGCCTGCTGCTGGGCGGCGCCGGGCTGTTTTTAAGCCGCAGTATCATGGCTGCGCTGAACACACCCGAGGATGCGCTCGGGCTTGCAGCGGAATATCTTAATATTTATTTTCTGGGGCTTCCGTTTTTGTTCATGTACAACGTTTTGTCGTCAATGTTCAACGCTCTCGGGAAGTCGCGGATACCGCTGTACTTTTTGATTTTTTCATCTCTGTTTAATGTGGCTCTTGACATGGTCGCTGTCACAAAGCTCAATATGGGAATTGCGGGCGCTGCCTGGGCAACGCTTATTGCTCAGGGAATATCAGCGGCGCTTTCGTTTGCCGTATTTTTAAACGTTATAAACAAGCTCTGCAGCCGCAAGGCTCCGCTGTTCAGTCCCGGCGAGCTCAAAAGAATGACGCGTATCGCGCTCCCGTCAATACTCCAGCAGTCCACCGTCTCGATCGGTATGATGCTTGTTCAGTCAGCCGTAAACGGCTTCGGCTCTCAGGCACTGGCAGGGTTCTCGGCCGCCGCGCGTATCGAATCTATCTGTATCGTGCCCATGCTCGGAATAGGCAACGCGCTTTCGTCATATACCGCCCAGAATATCGGCGCGGGCAAGTATGAGCGTGTACGCGAGGGCTACCGCGCGGCCACAAAAATGGTGGCAGTCAGCGCGGCGCTTATCTTTGTTACAGTGGAGCTGCTTTATACTCCCATAATCAAGCTCTTTCTCGGCGAGAGCGGAACCGAGGCTGCGGTCTCGGCCGGCGAGGGGTACCTGCGGTTCATCGGAGCGTTTTTCTGCCTGATAGGCTTTAAGGCGTCGGCCGACGGGATATTGAGAGGCGCCGGGGATATGCTTATGTTCACCGCTGCAAATCTGGTAAACCTTTTTATACGCGTTACTCTCTCGATAACGCTTGCACCAATAGCAGGCATCGAAATAATTTGGTACTCTATACCGATCGGCTGGTTTGCAAACTGGATCATCTCCTATATGCAGTACCGAACCGGGAAGTGGAGACGGATCACATAAACATCTGAAATGGGGGTGTAAAAAACTCGACATATAAAATGAATGCGTATGGGGTGTAAAAAATCGCCCAGAGCGTTCAAAGGCATAAACATAGAAAATCCGCTCAAAAGGGCGGATTTTCTGCATTTAATGGGATGTTTTAATTTTTTGAGCACATTAAAAGCAAATATCGTCAAGTTTTTTTGCCCTTGAACGCTCTGGGCGATTTTTTTACACCCCCT